>JAGLLI010000008.1 GCA_023140595.1 Candidatus Parcubacteria bacterium | reverse complement strand
ATTGAAATAATTGGCTGGCCTTGCGGTAGCTCATCATAGGACCGATTATGCCGACCCTTTTTAAATCAAAAAGATTTTTGCCGCGCATACAAGCGATTAAGGCGTTTTTTCCGTCATGGGCGACATAAGGCATATAAAAAGTGTCTCCGATTTTTGTTATACGCGGGTCTTCCATTCCTTTTTTTTCATATTTGTATTTTGGAACGGCAAAAGGTTTTTTCCAACGTTCAACTACCTTTGTCGGTCCGTCAAGCCTGGCATATCCGAAACAGGAAAGATAATCTTCATCCAGAGCGCGATAAATAACGTGGACTTGTTTTCCGTCTTGGTGGATGCCGGGGTTAAAAACGCACTTGCTTTCAAAAGCAAGCTTAGTCGGCTTAAGTATTACTCCGTGTTTTTTTACTTCTATCATAAAAAAATTTTATATATAAAAACAAGAAACTTATTGTTTCTTGTTTGTAATTATATCAAAAATTATTAAGATGCGCAAAGAAATTTTTTTATTTCCTATATTATTTATTTTTTGCTATAATAAAATGTACGTACATATGTACGTACATTTTATTATTAAAAAATTATTTTTATGAAATCATATTCATACAAAAATGTAAGGAAATTAACCAAAACCGGTTCAGGCAGTTATTATTGCATTATCCCAAAAGAATTTATCAGGGATTTAGGCTGGAGCGAGCGGCAGAAGTTTGTGGTTAAAAAAATAGGGAAGAAAATTGTGATTGAGGATTGGGAAAAATAGATGTGGCATATATATATTCTGCAATGCAGAGATAAAACATTCTATACAGGAATCACAACCAACCTTAAAAGGAGAATTAAAGAGCATAATACTTCAAATCTGGGAGCCAAATACACAAAAGGCAGGCGTCCGGTAAAATTGGTATATTCAAGCAGCAAAAAAGATAAGTCCGGCGCCCTAAAAGAGGAATGTAGAATAAAAAAATTATCAAGATATGAGAAGATTGAGGTTATAGAAAGGGAAATGAGAATTTAATAGCGGTCTTCCTTTTTGATTTGAAGAATGAATAATATTAAATTTTTATCAAATTTTATTGTTGACTTTGCGCGCTAAAATTGGTAAATTAGAGGTAGGTTAATTTTAAAACCTATTTTTATTTTAGCAAATTTTTAATATATTATAATTTATGCCGTCAATAACAAATGAAAAAGAAAATAATTTAGCAAAAGCTTTAAAAAATATTCTGCCATCGTCAAAGCAATTGGACGCATTAGTCGGTTATTTCTATTTTTCCGGTTTTCAAGAAATATATAAAGACCTGTTAGATAAGAAAATAAGAATTTTGATTGGAAAAGAAATAGACAAGAATATTCTAAGCAAGATGTCAGCTGTTGATTTATCAGAATTGGATTCAAAGCCTCGCTCAACAATGTCAAAAATTTCCGCAAAAGAAAATTATTATGATGAATTTTCCACTGTATTTAATAAAACTGACTTGTTTGATAATAATGAAGCCGTAAAAGCATTTAATGTTTTTATTAATAAAATAAAAGACGGAACATTGGAAATTAAAAAAACAGCAACAGATCAACATGGCAAGTTTTATATTTTTCATTATAAGAAAGAATTTTCTCAAGGAGGCACTCAGCCCGGAGTGGTTATTTCCGGCTCCTCAAATCTTACTTATAGCGGGCTTAAAGGTCAGGGCGAGCATAATAGAATATTAAGAGAAATTCATTATTATAAAGAGGATTGCTCTACGTTTAATAATTTATGGGAAGATTCCGACAACATAATAATAGCTAATCAGGAAAATTCTTTAGAATTTTTGGATAAAATAAAAAAGAGAATTTGGCTGTATGCCAAACCAAGCCCTTTTCATTTATATCTTCGCGTTTTGGATGAGTATTTTAGAATCGGCGATGTTGAAAAAATGAAAACGCCAAGCGAAATAACTAACAATAAATATCACAGTCTTCGCTATCAGGTTGATGCCGTTAATCTCGGAATTGACAGGATTAATAAATTCGGCGGAGTTATTATCGCCGATGTTGTCGGTCTTGGAAAGAGCATTATTGCATCCGCTATCGCGCATAACATTGGATTAAAAACCGTAGTTATCGCGCCGCCTCATTTGCGCGATCAGTGGGAGGATTACAGGACTGATTTTAATTTTAATGCCCGTGTTTTTAGCACAGGGAAAATTGAAGAAGTTTTAGAAAAGTATAAAAACAGCAAAGAGGAATTATTGATAATTTTAGATGAAGCGCATAAGCACAGAAATGAAGATACCGAGTCATATAAAAAACTTCATCAGCTATGCGCCGGACATAAAGTTGTTGCCCTGTCTGCCACTCCGTTTAATAATGACCCCAAAGATATTTACGCGATTATAAAATTGTTTAATACTCCCGGACAATCCACCTTAAAGACGGTGGAAAATTTAAGCATGGAATTTCATAGTCTTTTTAAAGAGTATAAAAAGATAAGACGGGATTTGCGTTCAAAAAAAGTAAAAGAAGATGATATAAAAATAAGATCGGGAAAAGTCGCGGATAGATTGCGCATAATGATTGAGCCGGTAATAATAAGGCGTTCTCGCTTGGATCTTGATGCCATAGAAGAGTATAAAAATGATTTGGCAAAGCAAGGTTTTTCTTTCGCAAAAGTAAAAGACCCGGAATTACTGGAATACGGCTTGGGAGATTTATCAGAGCTGTATATAGAAACTTTAAATAAAATTTCATCAGAAGATTCTGATTTTAAAGGCGCTCGCTACAAGCCCGTTAAGTATATTCGTCCGGGATCTGATTTTTTTAATAAAATAAAAAAAGAAGGAGAGTCGGCAGAAGATGTTCAACAGAGCATTGGACAGGCGCAAGTTAATGTTGCTAAATTTATGAGAAGGTTGCTTGTTAGGCGTTTTGAAAGTTCAATATATGCTTTTGAAAAGTCCTTAAATAATATGATAGTATCTGCTGAAAAAATGATGTCTTGGCTTGCGGAAAGAAAAGAGGTTCCGGTTTTAAAGAAAGGCAATATTCCCGAAGTTGAAGATTTGGAATATATGGATGGCAAGGAGATAGACGCTTTATTCGTCAATCTTGAGGAGAAAGGCATGATTAGGATTCCCGCATCAGAGCTTGATTCTAGTTTTGAAAAAGATTTAAAAAATGATATTGATTTATTAAAAAATATTAAAGAAGAATGGTTTGACAAAAAAGCGATAAAACGCGACCCAAAGTTTGATTTATTTTTTGATGAAATAAAAAAAGCGTTAGCTGAAAATGCAAATAAAAAAATCGTAGTTTTTACGGAATTTTCAGACACGGCGGATTATTTAAATAAAAAAATTCAAGGTAGCAATTTTAAGAGAATTTTTAAATATAGCTCCGGTGATTCGTCTAAAGAAAATAAAAATATTATAAAAAAGAATTTTGACGCAGGATTGCCTGAAAATGAACAGTCAAATGATTATGATTTATTGGTTGCGACTGATGCAATTTCCGAGGGCTATAATTTGCATCGCGCCGGAGTTGTTATTAATTACGATATTCCGTATAACCCCACCAAGGTTATTCAAAGGGTTGGCAGAATTAACCGTATAAATAAAAAAGTTTTCAATGAGCTGTGTATTTTTAATTTTTTCCCAACAATAACAGGTGAAAGAGAAGTGAAAACAAAGGCAATTTCCAGCCTTAAAATGAATCTTATTCATAATTTAATGGGGGAAGACACTCGTTATTTAAGCGGTGATGAGGAGCTGAGAAGTTATTTTGTTAAGCAATACAGAGAGGAAAATTCAAAATTTGAAAGCAGATCATGGGACGCGAAACACAGAAACGTTTGGTTAAATTTTTTAAATGATGCTGATTTAACGGATGAAGTAAAAAAGATACCGCATCGCGCAAGAATTGCCAGAGATTTTAACGGCAAGCAAAAAAACATAATCGCTTTCGGCAAGAAAGGTCATAATTATATTTTCGCAAAAGGAGAAAATGAAATAAATATTGATTTTATTTCTCCAGAAGAAGCTTTGAATTTATTTGAAGCGAAAAATAATGAAAAACCGGCTAACACAACAGCGAATTTTGACGCGGTTTATCAAAGAATTAAAAATCATATTTTTAAAAATAATACCCACCCTGTCATACAGCCAAGATCTCGCCGCCATGACGCGTCTGTCAGATTGGAAATATTGGCTGATAAGCTTCCTGTTGCGAAAGATTGGTGTATGGATGTTATTCAAATTATAAAAGATTTTGACGCTTTGCCAAACGGGCTTCTTAAAAATTTATCTTCTATTGACATGAAGAAAGACCCAAAAGATATTTTTAGCGAATACAGAAAACTAATACCTGATAATTACATTACCGGAATATTCAAAATGGCTGAAAAAGCCAAAAGCGATGATGAATTAATTGTTTTATCAGAACAATTATTGTAAATTTTATGCAGCTTAATCAGACTTATAACAAACAATCATTTGAAGATTTTTTATCTGGTTTTTTACCGGATGATTTGGATTTGTCTGAAAAAGATTTGGTTATCGGCGATAATTATAAAGAGATTAAATCCGGCGTTGTTTTGGGCGAATGCCAATCGCTTGGCTTGAAAATTTTGCAATTAGAACATGAAAAAGAAAGAGATCCGCGCGTAGCCTTGGCAAACGAAGCTTTTAAAATAATGGCGGAGAATTGGGCGAAAAAAGCATTAGTCGTTTTCAAAAGCAAAAATAGCGATAATTGGCGCTTGTCATTTATGGCTATTTCTTTTGACGTGAACGATAAGAATAAAATTGTCAGCAGCTTTTCAAACCCAAAAAGAAAATCGTTTTTTTTGGGTCCGGACGCGAAAACAGCCACGCCAAACAAGTTTTTAATAAACAGAAACAGAGTTAAAGATATTGAGGATTTGGAATCTTGCTTTGATGTTGAGGTTGTAACAAAAGAATTTTTTGATAATTATAAAAAATTATTTGTAAAATTATCCAGTCATTTAAGAAAAGATGAGGATTTTAAAAAGTTTGTTAGTAAAAATAAAATTAAAATTGACGATTTCGCAAAAAAGTTGCTGGGACAAATTGTTTTTATATATTTTTTGCAAAGAAAAGGATGGCTTGGAGCAAAAAAAGAACAGCATATACACGAGGGGGACAATAATTTTTTAAGAAATTTATATAATGGATGCGAAAAAGGAAAGAAGCATTTTTTTAACGATACTTTAGAATATTTATTTTACAACGCTTTTAACAAAGAGCCTGAAAAAGCCGGCAGTTTTTACAGAGAATATTTTGACTGCCAAATCCCTTTTTTAAACGGCGGTCTTTTTGAACCGTTAAATAAATATAATTGGAAAACAGAGTTTTTGCGTATTCCAAATGAATTATTTTCCAAAGACGACGGAACGGGAATTTTGGATATTTTTGATTTATACAATTTTACGATTGACGAAAACAGCCCCATTGATCAAGAGGTGTCTGTTGACCCTGAAATGCTTGGCAAAGTTTTTGAAAAATTGTTAGACACAAACAAAGAAATAGGCTCTTTTTATACGCCAAGAGAAATTGTGTCCTATATGGTTAAGCAGTCTTTGATTGAATATTTAAAAACAAAGACAAGCGTAAATGAAAATGTTATTGAGGAATTAATAAACAAGCATTACGCGGCAAGCGATAAATTTAATAAAAAGGATTTAAACGAAATTGAAAAAGCCTTGCAAGAGATAAAAATTATTGACCCGGCAGTCGGCTCAGGAGCTTTCCCTGTCGGCATTTTGCATGAGATAACGGAAATACGATTTTTTTGCCAAAAAAATATTTCAACCAAACCCAAATCGCCGTATGTTATAAAAAAAGAAATTTTAGAAAACAATATCTACGGCGTAGATATTGACCACGGAGCAATTGACATCGCCCGGCTTCGCTTTTGGCTTTCTCTTGTGGTTGATGCTGATTTATTTGACGTTGAACCTTTGCCGAATTTGGATTTTAAATTGGTTGCCGCAAATACTTTGTTAAAATTAGACGGCGAGGTTGGCATTTGGGACGACAAAGATTTGCTTGATAAAATGAAGGAGTTGCGGGAGAAATATTTTCGGGCAAGAACCAAGAATGGAAAAGAAAAAATTCAAAAAGCATATAAAAAGTTAATCAGCGCGAGCAATAATATGTTTGCCACTGAAAGGCAAAAACAAATCACAACCTATGATCCGTTTAGTCCGTCGTCTGTTGCAGGGTTTTTTGATGCCGAGTTTATGTTTGGGGTTGAGGGGTTTGATATTGTTGTTGGGAATCCGCCGTATGTAAGCCACGACAAAATAATTAACAAAGAATATTTTAAAAATAATTATTCTACATGGGAAGCGTTTACCGATCTGTATTGTTTTTTTATTGAATTAGGAATTGGTGTGTTGAATGACGAAGGGTTGTTGTGTTTCATAACTTCTAATTCTTTTCTAAAATCAAATTATGGTTTACCAACAAGAAAATTTATAAAAGATAAATCCAGTGTTATTAATTTGATAAATATTGAAGATGCTCAAATTTTTGAATCGGCTATAGTAAATACTTGCATTTTTATTTTGAGTAAAAACAGTAGCACGAAAAAAGAGGCTACAATCGTAAACTCCACATTGGACAATAAAGATGTTTCGCAATTTATTAAAAATAATTATTTTAATTGCAGTCAGGAATATTTTAATAGAGATATATGGAATTTAGTTAAAAAAGAAAAAATTGATTTATGTGATAAAATTAAAAAAAACAGTAAAACCTTAGAGCAATTAAATACAAAAATTAGACTTGGAATTGCGACAGGTGCAAATAATATTTTTGTAATAAACGATGAGAAAAAAAACGAATTAGAGAAAAAAGATCCAAAAAGTTCCGAAATAATTAAACCTGTTTTACGAGGCAGAGATATTAATAGATATTATTATAAGCATGACAAGCTTTATTTATTGGTAACAAAAAATGGAATTGATGTTAAAAGTAATTACCCGGCAATATACGAATATTTAAATTCTTTTAGTGATAAATTTAAAAATAGGGGCGCAAAAGGTCAGCATTGGACAAATTTGAGGGCGTGTTCTTTTTTTGACGATTTTAAGAGGGATAAAATAGTATGGATAGAATTGACAGACAGGGGTCGCTTTGCTCAATGTGTCGATGAAATTCATCTTTTAAATTCAGCTTATTTTTTATTACCCCCAAAAGATTTGTCTTTAAAATACCTGCTGGGCATATTAAATTCTTCTTTAGTCCAATTTTATCTAGAATCCAATTCTCAAACTAGCGGGATGGGGACGAATCGTTGGATAAATGACCTAGTAAAAAAGTTCCCTATTAAAAAAATAAATTCTACGCTCCAGAATCCAATAATAAAAAAAGTAGATAAAATTTTAGAAGTAACTCTTAAGGAAAATTATAATCCCAAAAATCCTCCCGCAGATCAGCTAGAGTTAGAAAAAGAGATTGATGAAATGGTTTATGAGATTTATGGGTTGACGGAGGGGGAGATTAAAATAGTTGAGAAAAATTGAATTTGTCTTGAACTATGATTAAAATGATTAAATGATGGGCTATGATTATTTTTTTATAATCATAGTTTTCATAATAATCAGAGAAATCATAGTTCAAGACAATATGGATTAAGTGATGAGGAAATTGTGGTTGTTTTAGAGAAATAAGCTAATTTTAAAAATATGAATCAAAATAATCATATCGAAAAATATTTAAAATATTATTGTAATGCAAAAAATATTACTCCTTTTACTGTTTTGTTAAAAGGAAAATGGGGGTGTGGAAAAACTTACTTTATAAAAAAATTTATTAAAAAACAAAAAGGCAATTTTTTTCATGTTAGTTTATACGGTCTTAGTAATTTTGATGAAATAAATGAAAAAATAATCATTGAATTACTTCCTTTAATATCAACAAAGTATAATAAAATAGCAAGCAGTTTGTTTAAAAAAATAAAGGATATACCAATAATAAAAAAATGGGTTCCACCTGATTCAAATGAGTTAATAATAGATATATTTTTAAAAAATAAGAGAAACGAGACAGTTTTGATTTTTGATGATGTTGAAAGGTGCGATATTGCAATTGATAAATTATTTGGTTATATAAATCATTTTGTAGAATTTAAAAATCAAAAAATTATTTTAATTGCGAATGAAGAAGAAATTTTAAAATTAGAGTATAAAAGTAAATATCGAGAAATTAAAGAAAAATTAATTGGTAAAGAATTTTTTGTTAATCCAAGCCCGCAAAAAGCAATTAAAATATTTACGCAAGACATAAGCTGTAAGAATTTAAAAGATAGGTCTGAAAAAGTAAAAAAATTACTTTTAGAAATTTTCAAACAATCTAATTGTAATAATTTACGACTAATACAACAAGCACTATCTGATTTTGAATATTTTTTTGAAAATTTACAAGATGAGATACAAAGAAATACTGAAATTTTCAAAAAAATGTTTTATGAATTTATTGTTATTTTTATTGAACACAAAAGTGGCAAAATTAAAAGTAAAGATTTTTTTAAAGAATGGCCACAATTTTTTAAAGGAGTATCAGAAGAAGATAGAGAAAAAAAACATTTTTTAGATAAATATGACAATTTATCTCATTTTTTAACTTGTTTTGATGTCAAGATTTTAGGAAAAATTTTACAAGGCATAAGCTTAAGCAAAGATGAGAAATCTAATCTGGATATAAAAATACAACAATTAATTGGGATAAATGAAGAATCATGGAAAAAACTTTGGTATTTTGAAGATTATAGCGATGAGGATTTTTTTAAAAATTTAAAGGATGTTCAAAATAAATGGAAAAATAAGAAATATTCTGATTTTTTTGTGGTTATCCATATTCTTGGAATATTTTTAAATTTTTCTGAAATTAAATTTATAGAAAAAAGCAAAAAGGATATTTTAAAAGAAGGAAAAAAATATATTGATTATTTAATTCAAAATAAAATTTTTCCTTTAGACTTAAAAGAACGAAAAAGTGGTTTTGGCTGGAAGAATGGTTCTTATGGGCTTGGATATGTTGGTAGTAAAACTTCTGAATGGAAAAATTTATTAGATTTTATTGATAAAAAAACTGAAGAATTAAGAGAAGCATCTATTAAGGAAAAAATTAAAAATGAATTGATGCCAATTTTAAAAGGTGAGAAAGAAATTGATCAAAGCTTGGATTTGTTGATAAATTATAATTTTCTTCATGACGGTGCAGGAAAAGGAATAGCCTATTTTCAGTATTTTGACGTGAAAGAGGTTGTAAAAATATTAATGCAAGGAGGTTCAAGTTTTTTGGTCTTGAAAGAAATTTTCAAAAAACGATATACGGAACGAAATCAAGCAATTAAAGATATTAAAAAAGAGATTCCGTTTATTGAAAAATTAAAAGAAGAATTAGAAAAAGAAATTAAAAAAATAGAAAAAAAGTTTAACGACAAAAAAACTCCAAAATCTTTTTTATTGCGAGGTTTTATTGATGAGGCATTAATTAAATCCGATATGTTAAAACAAAAATTAAAATAATCATACGCCGGCACAGTAATTAAAAAATTATAATTCAGACAATCTATGATTTTTTAAAATAATTGATGAATCTATCTTGAACTATGATTAAAATGATTAAATGACGGTCTATGATTATTAAAACCCATAGGAACGAGGCACTGCCTCGTTCGGCGCGTGAAAAACGAAAAAACGATAAACATTATAACAAAAATCATAAAACCGCGGATAAAAATAATATGGCAAAAATCCATTTAAAATTTAACAAAATATAAATTTACAAATCCATGGAAAAACAAATCATAAAATCGTTAACTAAAAATTTTGAATCTTATGTTAATAAAACGGAAAACGGCATAGAATTTTGGTTTGCCCGTGATTTACAGAATTTATTGGGCTATGCTAAATGGGATAATTTTTTAAAAGTAATTTCTAAAGCAAAAACAGCTTGTGAATTGTCCGGCTGGAAAGTTTCCGATCGTTTTGCTGATGTCGGGAAAACGATAAAAATGCCTAAAACTGCGGAAAAGACGGTACCAGATATAATGCTGGACAGATACGCCTGTTATTTAATAGCGCAAAATGGCGACTCAAGAAAAGAGGAAATTGCGTTTGCGCAGACATATTTTGCAACGCAGACAAGAAAATTTGAAATTATAGAAAAAAGGATTCAAGATATGGAAAGATTAAAGGCGAGACAGAAATTAACCGAAACAGAAAAGGAATTTTCAGGCGTTATTTTTCAAAAGACAGGAAGCGATAAAAATTTTGGTTTAATTAGGAGCAAGGGCGACAGAGCATTGTTCGGATATGCTACCAATGAGATGAAAAATCGTTTAAACGTTCCGCCAAAAAGAGCGTTGGCGGATTTTCAGCCGACTATTATTTTAAAAGCAAAGGATTTTGCCACTGAAATAACGATTTTTAATTCCAAAGAAAAAGATTTGAATACCGAAAGGCAAATTTCAGAAGAGCATATTACGAATAACAGATCAGTCAGAAAAACTTTAATTTCCAGAGGAATAACCCCGGAAAAATTGCCTGCGGAAGAAGATATTAAAAAAGTTGAAAGAAAATTAAAATCTGAAGATAAAAAAATGCCAAAAACAGTGAAAAAATTAAAAAAATAATCACACCCAATCAAAAAAATCATAGTTCAAGACAATTTTTTTGCCCCAACCCTAAAAAAATGGTATAATAAAATTGTTAATTTCTAAATAATTTTTTACTATGCCGCATAATCAAACAGATATTTTGCGCGCGCTAAATGAATTAAAGGATTCGGTTGCGAATTTGAATTTTCGTTTAAGCGAGCAAGATAAAAAAATCAATAATTTAGAGAGCTGTTTAGCGCAAAGTAAAAACAAAGACACGGTTAGCGCGCCTTCTTTGCCGTCATCTTTTCATCAACCGCCCGTGCCTCCTGCAAGCGCTAAAGATAAATTATCGGATCGTTTAGCAAGCGGAGTTGAAAGTATTTTAACCGTAGACGGCAATAGATATGCAAAAAAGGAGGGCATAGAAAAAGAGGATATTAAAAATGTTAAAGAGGATGCTAATGTTGAAAAGCAAGAGCAAAAAAAAGATTCTTCCCAGTCCTTGGAAGAGAGAATTGGCGCAAAATGGTTTTTGAAAATTGGAATTGCGGTTTTGGTTTTAGGGCTTTCTTTTTTCTTAAAATACGCGTTTGATAATGATTGGATTGGTCCTTCGGCGCGCGTTGTGATCGGAATTTTGTTAGGTCTGATTCTTTTGGGACTTGGCGAAAAAACAATCCGCAAATACAATTTATACGGGCAAGTTTTAAGCGGCGGAGGAATTGTCGCGCTATATATGTCGGTATTCGCTGCTTTGAATTTTTATTATTTAATCAGCTATAGTGCCGCTTTTTTGTTTATGGCAATGGTTACGGTGATTGGGGTTGCCTTAAGCGTGCGTTATAACGCTCCGTCCTTAATGATTACGGCCGTGTTGGGCGGTTTTGCAACGCCTTTTTTAGTTTCAAGCGGACAAAATCAGCAATTTGCTTTATTTTCTTATATAATATTATTGGATTTATCCGTTTTAGCAGTATCTTATTTTAAAAAATGGCATTGGCTGCATTTAATCGGATTTGTCGGAACTATTTTTACTTTTACGGCTTGGCATGGCGAATATTATACTAACGATCAGCTATTTTCTACCTTTGGTTTTTTAAGTATCTTTTTTATAATTTATTCCATTTCCGCTTTAATTTATAATTTAGTTAATAAAGAAAAATCAAGCGGAATTGAACAGGTTATCGCATTGGTTTCCGGAATTGTTTATTTTTTAGTTTCTTACGGATTATTGGAAAAAGATTATGATTATTTGCTTGGTTTTTTTGCGATAATTTTGGCGATTTATTATTTTTTATGGGCGCATCTTGTCAGAGGGCTGACAGCTAAGGACGAAAATTTATATAATTTTTTAGCGTTTTTATCAATCGGTTTTGTTACCTTGGCTATTCCTTTGCAATTTGATTTTTTTATAATTACAATTTGCTGGGCGATTGAAGCCGCGTTATTATTTTATATTGGCGGACGCATTAGAACCAAACAAGGTGATATAATGAAGACGTTTGCCCTGGTTGTTTACGGTTTAACGCTTATTAGATTTTTGGGATTTGATTATACGGATTACGCGATAAAAGATTTATTGCTTTTAAATAAGGTTGTATTATCTGCAGTATTTTTAATCGCTTCTTTTTATATCGGCGCTTATATTTCCAAAAGAAGCGTAAAATCCGAGAGCGGAATTTTCAAGCGCCGTAAAATAGCAAAGTTATTTATTATTTTAGCAAGCTTGTGTACTGTTTTCGCAATAAGCCGTGATATTCATAATTATAGAGAGAATATTATTGATAAAGAAAGAAATAGCGTACAAGAGTATAATCAAGCGATTAGAAAAGATTATCAAGGCGCAAATGAATATTTAAGAAAAATTGATAACGATTTTGTAAACACTATCAGGGAAGGTAAATGTACAATGATCGCAATTTTTTGTTCTCTTTATGGTTTGGGTTTAATGGTAGTTGGAACTTTAAGAAAACGCGCTTATCTGCTCAGTTTGGGGGCTATGTTGATTTTTTTTGTTGTCGGAAGATTTTTCGCGCATGATTTATGGAATTACAAAACGATTTGCCGCAAAATATTGGCGCTGGAAATTATATTTGTTTTGTATTTGGGCGCCGGCTTGTTGCATGAATATTTAAAAAATTCCAATAAAGAAAATAAATTTTTAAATATTAAAAAAACTATTATTTTATTTTTAGTTGCGGTGAATGTTTTAACGATTTTTGCCGGCAGTAGGGAGTTGTGGCTGCATTATAATGATAAAGTTCTTGAATTAAAAACGGAAAGGAATAATGTTTGCGTGATGTCGCGTTCTACAAAGCTTGGAAAAAGTTTAAGTAGTAATTTTGTTTATGATAAAGTTAAATGCCAAGAATTGGACGCGAAAATCAGTAGCGCGGAAAATAAAGCGAGTGTTTCCATTTCTTTATTTTGGCTTGTTTACGCTATTTTGTTAATTGTTTTAGGTTTTTGGAAGCGCTACAGCTGGGTGCGTATCGGCGGAATGTTGCTTTTGTCAGTCGCGATATTAAAA
>JAGLLI010000079.1 GCA_023140595.1 Candidatus Parcubacteria bacterium | reverse complement strand
TCCTGCGAGGCACCCTTTGGGTAAAATGATTTTTCTAATAGCCGTTTTTTTTGTTTTTTTTGTTTTTACGCCTTTTATTTCAATGGCTGCTGCAAATGGTGCTGACTATGCTTTAACGGGTTTGAATACGGCGGCGGATGAGGGGTATGGCGCGGGTACTAGCGCGGGAACAGCAGGCATTATGACAAGCCTTCCGGGCGCTATAGGAAAAGTGATTGGCGTGATTTTATCTTTGGTGGGCGTAGTGTTTTTAATTTTAATGATTTACGGAGGTTTTATATGGATGCTGGCGCGCGGCAATGATCAGGAAGTGGTTAAAGCGAAAAATTTAATTCAGTCGGCGATAATCGGGCTGATAATTGTTTTAGCGGCTTACGCGATTACCGCGTATATTGGAGATAAATTAACGTAGTGTATGAAAAAAATTTTAATATTTTTATTATTTATTATTTTTTTAAATATTGTATTTATAACGCCGATTATAGTTGAAGCGGCTGATAAAGATGCTAAAAGCTTGTTTAATTCAAGTTTGGATGAAACCGCGGATGGGACAGGACATCTTAAAACAAAAATGAGCGATGCCGGCGCGTTTGGTACTGTCAGTTTGGTTATTTCCGTTGCTTTGTCGCTGCTCGGAGTAATATTTTTAATTTTAATGATTTACGGCGGTTTTATTTGGATGAATTCGCGCGGAAACGATCAAGAGATTCAAAAAGCCCTAACCATAATCCGCAATTCAATCATCGGTTTATTAATTGTTATCGCGGCTTATGCGATAACCAATTTTATAGGTAATAGTTTGATTAATTAATTTTTTATGCAAAACAAAAAAAGAAAATTTATTATAGCGTTAGTATTTTCAATATTTATTGTTTTTTCTTTGGTTGCGGTTGTTGATGCGCAAGGGCTTGAAGACGCTTTTAACAATGCCGGTACGGTTGCCGATGCCGGCGGTTATAAAATAGGCGAAACAGCTGCAGCTGAGAACATCATAGCTAAAATAATAAATACTGTTTTATCAATGCTGGGAGTTTTATTTTTAATTTTAATGCTTTACGGAGGATATCTTTGGATGACTGCCGCAGGTAAAGAAGAA
Organism: Candidatus Parcubacteria bacterium; assembly: GCA_023140595.1. GTDB lineage: Bacteria > Patescibacteriota > Patescibacteriia > Patescibacteriales > UBA12075 > JAGLYP01. The sequence continues at coordinate 9,755 of JAGLLI010000079.1, read as the reverse complement.
CGAGTAACAAAGGCGAAAAATTTAATTACCGCCGCAATTATCGGGGTAATTATAGTTGTTTCCGCCTACGCGATTTCTTATTTTGTTATTAAAAAAGTTACTACGAAAGTTTTGGATGATGGTTCTGCCGCGGAAAGTTCAACTTCTGGTTCAGATTCGGATTCGCCAGATGTACCAGATTTTCCAGATTTTCCAGATGTACCAGATTTGCCGTAATTTGATTGACACAACAATTTAATGTAAAAACATGAAAAATAAAATTAAGCATTTATTTATTTTACTCTGCCTGATTGTAATATTAATATTACCTTATTTTGTGTTCGCGCAAACAGCGCCGCTTGAAAAATTGGAAACGGTTGGGGAATTCAGCGATTATAAGGAAATAGATCGTGATGTGGACGGAAATAATTTAACTGCCAATGCCGGTAGAATAGTACAGGTCTTTTTATCGCTTTTGGGAATTATTTTTTTGGTTTTAATGCTTTATGGGGGTTATAGCTGGATGACTGCCGCGGGTGATCAAAGTAAAGTAGAACGGGCGCAAAATACGATACGGCGGGCGATAATCGGCTTAATAATTACAGTTGGATCTTACGCGATAACTCAATTCATTTTAGTAAAATTATTAGATCATAATGCTTAATAAAAAAATAAAAATTATAAAAAGCTTTTTGTTAATAGTGTTTTTGCTTTTATTCGCCATTCCGGCGTTAGCCGGTCCGATTAGCGATACGGATGATGTTGTTGGAGAGAAAAGCATGCTTGGAAAATTTAGCCAAAGCGCCGGTTTTGTAACCGATGATACTGGCACCCAGCTTGGCAAAGTCATCGCGCTTGTAATTAAAGGCTTTTTAAGCCTTTTGGGAATTATTTTTATAATTCTAATAATTTTATCCGGCTTTAATTGGATGACATCCGAAGGTGATGAGCAAAAAATAACTAAAGCAAAAGAAACCATCAGAACGGCGATTATCGGCTTGTTTATAATAATTGCCGCGTATTCCATTACTTATTTTGTATTTAACGCATTGCCTTTTGGCGGAAAATAAAATTTGATTTTATTAAAATATAATAGTATAATAGTATCAAGAGGTAATAAAATATTACCTTGTTTTATTTTGTATTTATGGCTAGAAGACTAAAAAAGAAAAAAGGAATATTAAGCCTTTTTAGAGCGCCAAGTTTGCCTAGTTTGGATTTGGACTCTGATACAAAAAAAGGCATTTTTATTGTTTTTATAATGTTTTTGGGAGCAATAGCCCTTTTAGGGCTTTTTGATTTGGCCGGATTTTTGGGTTTATACTTAAAACAAGGCTTGCTTTTGGCTTTTGGCTGGGGCAAATTTATTTTGCCGATTATTCTTTTAGTCTGGGGCTACGCGCTTTACGATGAAGAACGTTTTGAGCTTAGAGGCGGAACTTATTTGGGCATCCTGCTTTTTTTTATCGCTATCCATACTTTATTTTTTTTACTGGTGGAAAGGGATTTATGGGAAGAATCAATCGTTGTAGGCCGCGGAGGAGGTTATTTAGGCCTTTTTTTCGCGGATATATTTTTAAAATTGTCCGGTTATATTGTTTCACTTTTAATTAGCCTGGTTTTGCTAATTGTTTCTTTACTTTTGATATTCAATACTTCACTGGTCGCCATGTTCGGACGCGACAGTTATTTTTCGAAAACGGTTTACCCGATTAATTTTGTTATTGCAAAAATTTTTGGCTTAAGGGCGAAAAAGGAAGATGAAGAAAGCGACGAAGACGAAGATGAAAATGACGATGAAGAAGAGGATGAAGAGGAAAATGAAGAAGAAGATGATGACGATAGTGAAGATGAAAAAGACGAGGAGGAAGAAGAAGAAGACGAAAATGACGACGATGAAGAGGGTGACAGTGAGAACGATGACGATAATAATGAGCAAGAAAAAGAAAATTCAATTACAAAAGATATTCCTAAAAAAGAAATTGAAGATATTTGGTGGATGAAATCGGCGCAATCAAATTTAAGCATTCCTTTAAGCTTGTTAAACGGCAAAAGAGACAAGCCGACCAGCGGTGATATTGAAAACAATAAAGAAATTATTAGAAAATCTTTGGAAAATTTCGGTATTCCGGTTGAAATGGGTTCTATCAGCGTTGGCCCGACTGTTACTCAATATACTTTTAGGCCGGCCGAAGGCATAAAATTATCCCGCATAACCAATTTAAGCAATGATTTGGCTTTGGCTTTGGCTGTCCATCCGATTCGCATTGAAGCGCCTATTCCGGGCAAAGCGTTAGTAGGCGTTGAAGTGCCAAATCAAGCTAAGGCAGTGGTCGGTTTTAAAGAGGTTATGGTTAGTAAGAGTTATAAAAATCGTAAGAATAACATGCAAATCGCGCTTGGCAAAGATGTGGCAGGAAGTGTTTGGCTAGATGATATTACAAAAATGCCTCATTTGCTTGTTGCCGGAGCCACAAATTCCGGCAAATCGGTTTGCTTGAACGCGGTTATAGTCAGTTTGATGTATCAAAATACGCCTGATAATTTAAGATTTATCATGGTTGACCCAAAGCGGGTTGAATTGGTCGGTTATAACGGCATACCATATTTAATGGCTCCGGTTATTACCGATGTGCCAAAAACCATTAACGCCCTAAAGTGGTGTTTAAATGAAATGGATAGACGTTTTGATATTTTGTCTAAAACGGGCAAGCGAAATATTCAAACTTATAACGAATCTATGGAAATAAAAATGCCGTATTTAGTTTTTGTGATTGACGAGTTGGCTGATTTAATGGTGACAGCCGCCAAAGATATTGAAGCCGGTATTATCCGTTTAGCGCAGATGGCGCGCGCGGTCGGCATTCATCTGGTTTTGGCGACACAAAGACCGAGTGTTGATGTTATTACCGGTTTGATTAAAGCCAATATGCCGGCAAGAATCGCTTTTTCAGTTGCTTCCAGCACGGATTCCCGCACGATTTTGGATAGCCTTGGTGCGGAAAAATTATTGGGCCGTGGCGATATGCTTTTTGTAAATGCCGAACTTTCAAAGCCGGTTCGCATACAAGGAGCGTTTTTATCTGACGAAGAAATTAAAAAAATTGTTCGCTATGTTAAATTCAAAGGAGGCAAGCCGGATTTTGTCGGCGGGATAACAGAAAGGCAAAAAGTTTCCGGCATAGGCGGCGTTGGTTTGGACGGATCTTCCGGCGATGAAGACGAGCTTTTACATGAAGCGCGTGAAATAGTGGTTAATATGGGCAAGGCCTCAGCTTCGCTTTTACAGAGAAAATTGCGCATCGGATACGCGCGCGCCGCCAGTATTCTTGATCAATTGGAAGAAGCAGGCGTGGTAGGACAAGGCAATGGTTCAAAACCGCGTGAAATTTTAATAAGCAAACAGCAAATGGAAGCCCTGGAAAATCAAGGCATAAGCGGTGTTCCGGTTCATGACAGAGATGAAACAGAAGCGCCGGAGAATTATTTGGGCGAGGAAAGTGAAAATCCGCCGATATTTAAAGACGATGAGGACGATGATGAAGATAAAGATAATAAAAATGAAAGTGATGATGATGCTAATGAAGATGGTAAAGACAAAAAAGATGAAGATAGTAAAGAAGATGATTTTGATAAATTATTTGCAAAATAAAATATAATTAATAATTTTTCAGCCCAAGGCTGATTTTCCTTGGGCGGATAATTCACAAAAATATGATAATAACATGGCAAGGGCATTCTTGTTTTAAAATTCAAGACAAAACAGGAGCTGACGGAGTAACAATCACGACTGATCCGTTTGAAAATAAAATCGGCTTGCGCGCTCCCAATTTTGAAGCTGATATCGTCACAGTCAGCCACGATCATTATGATCATAATAATGTAAAGGCTTTGCGCGGCGAACCGTTTATTATTAATACTGCCGGCGAATATGATATTAAAGGCATCGGTATTAAAGGAGTAGAATCTTTTCATGACGAAAAACAAGGCAAAGAAAGAGGCGTAAATGTGATGTATCGTTTTGAAATTGACAATATTTCTGTGTCGCATTTAGGCGATTTGGGGCATATTTTGGATAATAAACAGCTGGAAGTATTGTCCGGAACCGATATTTTATTAATTCCAGTAGGTGGCAAATATACCATAGACGCCAAAAAGGCTGTTGAGGTTGTCAGTCAAATTGAACCGCGCATCGTCATTCCGATGCATTACAAAATTCACGGTTTAAAAATGGATATTGACGGCGTTGATAAATTTATTAAAGAACTCGGCATTAAGCCAACGGAAGAAGAAAAATTAAAAATCAGTAAAAAAGAACTGCCGGCGGAAGATATGGAATTGGTGATTTTGGGGTTGTAAACCCCGCTCCTCGCGAGGGGCGGGGTTATCCAATATTATCAATCAAAAATCTCTCCAAAACTTCATAATCATGATATTTTTTTCCAATTTGAAAATTTTTCTCAAGTTTATTTTGCAATTTTTTATCCCTTAACCATTCAAACGTTTGTTTGACTGCCTTGTCAATGTTTTCCTGCGGAAGCGTGTAAAGACCGTCTTCATCTTTTTTTACGGAATTGTTGCCCAAAGAGATAATTTCATATCCTTCCTGTTTGATATCTTTCGCGTAAACCGGATATTCGTGTATAACAAGCGGTTTTTTCGCGAAAATAGCTTCAATAAATTGGTTGCCCCAGCCTTCCCAAACGCTTGGAAAGCTGATAATATCGGCGTAAACATAAGCGTCCCAAAGCGAATAAGTCTTTATGCCATGGCTGAATTTTCTGCAAGATGTTACATGCCCGGAAATGAATTTAACATTAAGCCGGCTGTCAAAGGCTTTTGATTTTAGTTTAAATAAATAATCCCTTTTTTCATCTTCGGCGTATCCTGCAAGTATTAAGGTTATTCTCGGGTTAATTGACAGTCTTTTATTATTGTAAATTTTTTTTCCGCGCAATTTTTTAATCTTTTGCTGTAAGGCTGTCGCGTATTCAAAGGCTAACTCAATACCCTTGCGCGGTATAACTCGTGTGGCTTGCAAAATTATTAAATCATTTGCCTTAATATCAAATTCTCGCAAAAAATCACTGTTAAATTTATCTTTTATCCAAGGTCTTTGATTAAAATCAAACACATCAGGCATAACGCGGGATTCTATATTGTTTCGTCTTCTTAGTTCTTTTTGAGCCAAGGAATTAATTACAATATGCTTGATATACGGGGATTTTGGCGGCATGAATTTTTTTAAATAACTGCGCAAGTATTCGTTAATGGGTATTTCAAATTCTTTTCTTTCCCAAAAAAAGTCATGATGAGTCGCAAGAGTCGGCAATCTGTGTCTGTTTATCCATTTGCTAAATGCTTTTGCCGCGGCAATATGTCCGCCAAAAGAAAAAATGTTATGCACTAGGCACAAATCAAATTTTTCTTTTTTTTGAATTTCTTCAAGTTTTTCTTCAATCAGCAAAGAAACTTTATTCATTTTTCTTTTTAATTCTTGCGCGCTTAAATCATTACGGCCAAAATGAATAAAGCCGTTTTCTTTAATAATGGGAATTGTGCCGTTATCCCATTCCATTTCTTTAATGGTATAATCAGCCCCGTTGCTTCTGCCGCCGGCAATTAATTTTACTTTATACCCGTGTTTTTCCAAAATTGCTTTTCTTTTTTCTATTTCCAAAGACACGCCGTCGGTTCCTCCGACCCGATAATGGCAAATCGCGATTTTTTTCATGGGGATTATTTTATTTATTATCAATACTATATATTTTATAACTTTTTTGGGTTTTATGCAATGGTGAAAAATATTATTTTAACACTTTCTTCAAAAATTTCCCTGTATGCGTATTGGTTTTTGCCACTTCTTGCGGCGTTCCCTGCGCTACGATTTTTCCGCCTTTATCGCCTCCTTCAGGACCCAAGTCAATGATATGGTCAACAGATTTAATTACGTCCAAATTATGCTCAATAATTAATACAGTATTGCCTTTGTCAACCAGTTTATTTAGGACGTTTAAAAGTTTTTTAATATCTTCAAAATGGAGGCCGGTTGTCGGTTCATCTAAAATATATAAAGTTTTGCCTGTCGCGCGGCGTGAAAGCTCAGTTGCCAGCTTGACGCGCTGGGCTTCTCCGCCGGAAAGAGTGGTGGCGGATTGCCCGAGTTTAATATAGCCCAGTCCAACTTCGTGCAAGGTTTTCATTTTTATATGGATTGCCGGAATATTTTTAAAGAATTCCATAGCCTCCTCAATCGTCATATCTAGCACATCGGAGATATTTTTTTCTTTATAATAAATATCCAAAGCCTCTTTATTGTATCTGCGTCCGTGGCAGACTTCGCATTCAACGTAAACATCAGGCAAAAACTGCATTTCAATTTTTACCATGCCGTCGCCGGAGCATGCCTCGCAGCGGCCGCCGACAACGTTAAAGGAAAAACGACCGGCTTTGTAGCCGCGGATTTTCGCTTCCGGCAATTGCGCGAATAAATCGCGGATAGGAGTGAAAGCGCCTGTGTATGTGGCAGGATTGGAGCGGGGAGTGCGTCCGATAGGCGATTGGTCAATGTTGATTACTTTATTAATAAAGCCAAGCCCTTCAATTCGCTTGTGCGCTCCTGCTTCTGCTTTGGCGCGGTAGAATTTTTTGTTTAAGGCTTTTGCCAAAATATCAGTCATCAAAGTGGATTTGCCTGATCCTGATACGCCGGTAATGGCTATGAATTTTCCCAAAGGAAAATTTGCGTCAATATTTTTTAAATTATGTTCAGACGCGCCGATGATTTTGATTGATTGCTTTAGTCCTAAGCGGTATTTGCTTGGAGCCGGAATTGATTTTTTGCCTGCAAGATATTGTCCTGTTAAAGATTTGGCTGATTTTTTAATCTGCTTTGGAGTTCCGATCGCGATAATCTCTCCGCCTCTGGCGCCCGCGCCCGGTCCAACATCAATAATCCAGTCCGCGGACATCATAGTTTCCTCGTCATGTTCAACCACGATTACCGTATTGCCGATATCCCTTAATTTTTTAATAGTGGAAATTAATTTTTTATTATCTCTTTGGTGCAAACCGATTGACGGTTCGTCTAAAATATATAAAACACCGACCAATGATGTGCCGATTTGATTTGCCAGCCGTATGCGCTGGGCCTCGCCGCCGGAAAGGGTATTTGCGGCGCGGTTTAGAGTTAAATAATTCAAGCCGACGTTAAGAAGAAAATCAAGCCGCACGCAAATTTCCTTGATTATTTGATTGGCTATTTTTTTATCGCGAGCGCTCAGTTCCTTCGCGGTTTCAAGCGAGCAAAAAAACTTTTTTGCTTCATTGATCGTCTTAATGCTGGCATCATGAATGGAACTGCCAAGAATTTTTACGCCCAAAACTTCCTTTTTAAGTCTTTGTCCTTTGCATTTGGGGCAAATTAAAACGCGCATATATTGCTCAATATCTTTTCTAACCCAGTCCGATTCTGTGCGATTGTATCTTTTTTCCAGATTGGGAATTACGCCTTCAAAACCGGTGTTCATTTCTCCTGAAAAACGATCGCTGTCATAATCAACATTATAATTTTTATCGCCGGTGCCGTAAAAAACAATATTAAGCTGTTTTTTGTTTAAATTTTTGATTGGCGTATTTAAATCAAAGCCGTTTTTAACGGCAACAGTTCCTAAAATGCGCATCAGCCAAGTTTGCCCGTTTGCGGTTCCATGCGACCAGGCTTTAATTCCGCCCTGCGCGATTGTCAGATTGGTATTAACGATTAATTTCGGATCAATTTCCAATTTAGTGCCTATGCCTGCGCATTCCTCGCAAGCTCCATGCGGAGAGTTAAAAGAAAAATTACGCGGTTCCAATTCAGCAAGGCTGATTCCGCAATCAGGGCAGGCGAATAATTTTGAATAAGTGATTTCACTTGTTTTTTTATTGGATCTTTTTTGTTTGGCGGTTTCGTTGCCGTTGGAAGATGATTGTTGGGTTGCCGGTAATACTGTTACCAATCCGTTGGATAAATCAAGCGCTTTTTCAATTGCTTCCGTTAAACGCGCTTGGTCTTCTTTATTTTTTTTAATTTTTACGCGATCAATCACAATTTCAACCGTATGTTTTTTTTGCTTGTTAACGTCCATATCTTCTATTTCTTCCAAAGTGTAAATAACCTTGTCAAAACGTAAACGGCTAAAGCCGGCCCTGGCGATTCCGTCCAGAATATTTTTATGTTCGCCTTTTTTATCTTTAACAATTGGTGCAAGAATAATCGTTTCTTGGTCTAAAAAATTTTTATTGATTTGTTCAACTATTTCATCAACCGTATATTGGCGAATTTTTTTGCCGCAATCCGGACAGTGCGGGACCCCGATGCGGGCGTACAAAAGGCGCATATAGTCGTATATTTCCGTAACCGTGCCGACTGTTGAGCGAGGATTGCGCGGCGCGGTTTTTTGATCAATTGATATCGCGGGCGAGAGTCCTTCAATCAAGTCAACATCCGGCTTGTCCATAAGTCCGACAAATTGCCTAGCGTAAGCTGATAATGACTCAACATATCGTCTTTGCCCTTCGGCGTAAATAGTGTCAAAAGCTAATGAAGATTTTCCAGAACCGGAAAGCCCGGTAATAACCACAAATTTATTCCTCGGAATCTCCACATTAATATTTTTCAAATTATGAACGCGAGCGCCTTTAATTTTAATAAAATTATTATTTTTAGATTTCGCCATTTATGTAAGGTTTTATTTTTAATAACGGGTTTTATTATACACGGAATTTTTGATTTTTGCAAGCGAAATTGCGTTTTTATGGATTTTAGTAAAAAATTTTGTATAAAAAAACAGCCGTTAGACCGTTTTTAAAATATTTATAATAATTTTTTTACAAAGCCAATTGCGGAAATGGTTCCATTGACATTATTTCATTAAATTCAGTATCATTTAATAAATCGCGTTTTTTTAATATATCAATTAATTTTTTCATTTTAACATCTTCTTTCCTAACCAAGACAACCAAATCACCGCGCAAATCCGCAAGTTTTTCATCAAGCTTATCATTAAGATAATATTTAGTAACCATTGTGCTCTCAATTTTGTTAAAACGCTTATCAACTTCAGTTGAAAAAATGTTTATCGCTTCTAATATATCTTTATTATATGTTGAAAAAGCATTTATAGCTTCTAATATATCTTTATTGCTTGGTTCATTTTGCATGATTATTTTTTTATTTGATTACATATTAAATTTATCAAATATTTGATTTGATGTCAAATTTTATTATTTAGCTGAATTCGTACCCCTACTTTTATTCTTGTTTTTATGTTAATATAAAAAAATAAATTATTAATTTTTAAAATATATGCAAAAAATAAAAGATTTTCCAAAATTGCAGACTCCTTTTGCGCGCAAGATGGTAGGTGAAGATTATCTGCTTACTTCCAAAATTGACCCTGATTATGAATGGGTTTTTCAAGATGCCGGAGTAAAGGCGGTTGATAAAATTGACGGCACAAATGTTTGTTTGCGAATTAAGGAAGGAAAAATAAAGCGAGTATTTAACAGAAAAAACGAAAAATTCATTTTTCCGCAATCAGTAGCTCAAACAAGATGGGACGGGGCATGCATGGAAGGAATCGCAAAAGCGATTCAAAAAGGCTGGTTAAGCGGGCTTGAAGACGGAGATTATTACGGAGAACTGGTTGGCGAGCTTTTTAATGAAAATCCTCATAAAATAACCGGAAATTTATTTGTTCCGTTTAGTTATTTGCTTAGAAAATCCCATTGGC
>JAGLLI010000078.1 GCA_023140595.1 Candidatus Parcubacteria bacterium | reverse complement strand
CTATGTAAATAACTTATGTTTCTTACGCTTAAATAATTTTTTAAATCTTCATCATTAATTGTCCGATCAATCTCGTCAAGAGCGTTGTTGGCAATTGACAGTTTGCTTTCAACAGCAATTAAGCCGTTTTCAGTATAATTATCAATTGCTGATTGATATGTTGATTTGGTATTTTTAAGCGCGATTTCAGCGTTGATAATCGCTTGTTCAGCCGCAGTTACGGTGCTTGGCGCTGATGATTTTAAATCCGCTAAATTTTTTGCTGTTTGCGCGATATTTTCATTAACGGATAATTTATTTTTTTCCAATTCTTTTTCCGACGCCTCATAAGCTGTTTTTGCCTGCTGCAAGCCTGCTTTATATATGTTAATATCTTCTTTTGTCGCTCCAGACAGCAATTTGTTATGGTTTGCCCTAACAACATCAACATTCGCTTTTGCTTCTTCTTTTCTAATATATAAATCAGAACAATCAAGCCCTGCAATAATCTGATCTTTTAAAATTTTATCACCAACATTAAAATTTATTTTCTCAATTTTTCCTGAATTTAAAAAACTCAGTTTAATTTCATTAGCTGATTTTATCGTGCCTGTTTCACTGACTGTTTGAATAATATCTTTTTTTTCTATGCTTACGGCAGTATATGTAATTTTAGGCTTATTGCCAAGCATGGCAAAAGCAACAAGACCGCCAAGAGACCCCAAAATAACTAAAATAATTATTGCTTTTTTAATAGTCATAATAATAGTTTAATTTTCATATTTTAATTATAACAAAGCTACTTAATATTGCAATAGTTAGTAAAATCTTACTTACAAATTAATTTTATGAATTATAATAAAAAATGACTGTAACTTTTATAAGTTGCGGCCATTTTTCCAGCATACTATAATATTATATTTTAATTTCCTTTAATGTTTTTTATACGCCTGCCCGCGCAATTTAATTCTTTCAACAAAAATAATATTTTTTGAAATATAAAAATAAATCCTATATTTACTAACACGAAAACGATGCGTGGCTGGAGGAATATTAATAAGCGGTTTGGCTGATTTTAAGGGATTATCTTGGCTGGCGTAAAATTTTAATTTGTCATTGATAAAATGTTGAATATCATAAGCCAATTTATTAAAATCTTTTTGCGCTTGTTTGGCAAAATTGATATTGAACATAAATTACGCAAAACAAGTAAATAATTATGACGATGATAATCCAAATTCCGCTTGTATTTTAGAAAACGGCACCCAGCCCTTTTTATCAGATTCTTTAATGGCGTTTTTTAAAGATTTGATAAAATTAGAGTTGGCTGGAAGCTTAGCCTCAATTTCATCAATCAGACAACCGGCGGGATTAGCGCTCTTGGAATGGTATTCTTTATGCGACAATTTGTCAGCCAATCTGCTATCAATTTCAGATAAAATATCAAGAAAAGCAAAAGTGTCAAAAACAAACATTTGCGGCGCGCCTTGCTGGTCAACTATAACTCCTGCTTGAGAATTTTTAGATAACTTAATTGACGATCCAGATATTGCCTTTGACCAAGGGATTAATTTTACTTTAGCAAGTTTTGCTGAAGAAATTTTACTTAGTTCTTTAGACATAAAATTAATTGTTATTTTAATAAATCGTATTTTCAGTATAACAAATAACAAATTTAAGTCAATTCAAATTTTTTTCACTTGACAACATATCCCATAAATACTATTATGAAATTAGCACTCATAGAGTGAGAGTGCTAATTTATAAAATAATTTTAAATCTAACAAATATGTTTAATAAATTTACAAACAAATCACAGGAAGCGATTATTAACGCGCAGATTATAGCGCAGGATTACGGGCAGTCTCAAATTGAAAGCCTGCATATTTTTGCGGCGCTTTTAACTCAAAGCGAAAGTTTGATTAAGCCTGTTTTGGAAAAATTAAAAATTTCACCAATAGAAGTGGAAGATATGATTTTTAAAAAAATTGAACAAAGACCCAAGTCCTCTGCTCCGATGCGTGAAAACGTGGGGGCCGTTCAAGGCACAGCTGAAGTGGCAATGATTTTGGAAAGAGCGAAAAAAGAAGCTGATCAAATGGGTGATGAATATATTTCCACCGAACATATTTTATTGGCTTTAATCGGAATCAAAACAGAATCGCAAGAAATTCTTTTGCGCCTTGGGGTTGACTATGAAAATGTTTTAAAAATTTTAGCCGAACTTCGCGGTTCGCAAAAAGTTGACAGCCCCAATCCTGAAACCAAGTACAAAGTTTTGGAAAAATACGCGATTAATTTAACTGAAATGGCAAAACAAAAAAAACTGGATCCTGTAATCGGCAGAGACGAGGAAATTCGCAGAATAATGCAAATTTTATCGCGCCGCACAAAAAACAATCCGGTTGTTATCGGAGAAGCAGGAACTGGAAAAACCGCGATTGTTGAAGGGCTGGCGCAAAGAATTGTTGACGGTGATGTTCCGGAAACTTTAAAAAACAAAGAATTAATCAGTCTTGATTTGGGCGCAATGGTCGCCGGAGCGAAGTTTAGAGGTGAATTTGAAGATCGCTTAAAAGCGGTTTTAAAAGAGATTAAATCGCAGGAAGGTAAAATTATTTTGTTTATTGACGAATTGCACACAATCGTTGGAATTGGCGCGTCTGAAGGCGCAATGGACGCTTCAAATATGCTTAAGCCCGCTTTGGCGCGCGGCGAATTAAAAACAATCGGCGCCACAACCATTAAAGAATATCAAAAATACATTGAAAAAGACGCGGCTTTGGAAAGGCGCTTTCAGCCGATTTATGTTTCCGAGTCAAGCGTTGAAGACACAGTCGCGATTTTAAGAGGCATTAAAGAAAAATATGAAGTCCATCATGGAGTAAGAATTACCGATGACGCCATAATGGCCTCTGTTAAACTTTCCTCACGATATATAACCGACCGTTTTTTGCCTGACAAGGCGGTAGATTTAATTGACGAAGCCACAAGCGCGCTAAGAATGGAAATTGATTCAATGCCGGAAGATTTGGATAAATTAAAAAGAGAAATCAAAAGATTAAAAATTGAAAAAGCCGGTTTGGAACAAGAGAAAAAAAGCAATGTAAAAATCAAACATTTAAACAAACATATTGAAGAACTTAAAGAAAAGGCCGATCAAATTGAACTGCACTGGAATAACGAAAAAAATATCATATCAAAAATAAGCGGAAAAAAGAAAGAAATTGACAGCCTAAAAGCAAAGGCCGAAATTATTGAAAGGCAGGGCGAGGATTTAACCAAGGTAGCTGAAATCAGATACGCGAAAATTCCAGCGCTGGAAAAAGACGTAAAAAAATTGGAAACTGAATTATTAAATATTCAAAAAAAAGGGCAAAGAATATTAAAAGAAGAAATTGACAGTGAGGATATTGCAAAAGTCGTTGCCCGATGGACGGGAATTCCTGTTTCAAAAATGCTTGAATCTGAAATTAAAAAATTGGCAAAAGCCGAAATTGAATTGGCTAAGCGCGTTCGCGGACAGGACGACGCTATTAAATCCGTTGCCAACGCGATTCGCCGTTCAAGAGCCGGAATATCAGAAGAACAAAAACCAATCGGATCATTTTTGTTTGTCGGACCGACCGGAGTTGGAAAAACAGAACTAGGCAAAGCCTTGGCGAACTTTATGTTTAACGACGAGAATGCTTTAATTAGGCTGGACATGAGCGAATTTATGGAAAAACACAGTGTTGCGCGCATGATCGGCTCCCCTCCGGGTTATATAGGGCATGAAGAAGGCGGGCAATTAACTGAAAAAATACGCCGCCGCCCTTATAGCGTAATTTTATTTGATGAAATTGAAAAAGCCCACCCTGAAGTATTTAATATTCTTTTGCAAATTTTAGACGATGGCCGCTTGACTGATGCCAAGGGACGGGTGGTTAATTTTAAGCATTCAATTATTATTATGACATCCAATCTTGGAAACGAGGTTATCAAACAATATTCAATCGGATTTTCCGATGACAGCGATAAAGAAGAAGCGGTTAAAATTCGGGATAGCGAAATGAAAGAAAAAATTGATATAATTCTTAAAGAAAATTTTAAACTGGAATTTTTAAACAGAATTGACGAAATCGTAATATTTAAAAGCCTTAGTAAAAGAGTATTGGCTGAAATAGTGGATCTTGAGTTAAATAAACTTGAAAAAAGGCTGCTTGATAAAAATATTAAAATAAAAATTGCGGTAAAAGTTAAAAAAATGCTGGCCGACAAAGGTTATGATATAACTTTCGGGGCGCGTCCGCTAAAAAGAATCATTCAAAATTCAATCCTTGACGAATTGGCATTGGAAATTATTGAAGGCAAAATAAAAGAAGGAAACAAAATATCAATTGATTTGGGAATTAAGGATGAGGTTTTGGTTAGGGTTAAGTAATATGAAAAATATTTATTATAAAATTTTGTCTTATTTTCCAAATAAAAATGGGCAAGAAGCGTTTATTAATTTACAGAAATCTCTATCGCAAATTGGCGGTATCAATTTTAATATTCGCCGCGTTAAAGATGAAAGCGGAGAATATTTTATTGCTGAATCAGTAAATCTTGACAAGAAGCATATTGTTACTACGGGCAAAAACTTGGCTGATCTTGATTACAATATTAAAGACGCAATTTTTACATCTTTTCATGTTCCTGCTTATTACTGTAATTTTGACAGTTTAGTTTCTCCAGTTAACAATGAGTTAAAATTGCAATATGCTACCCGCTAAATACCCATCAGACAGCAGCCAGAAAAAAATTATAAAATTTAAAAAATAGATTGTTGGTTAGGGTTAAATAAGCTATATTTTCAATAAAAAATACCTGTTTTAATGGGTATTTTTTGTTTTGATTGGCTAAGGATTAATGAAATTTTGACAATTTTTGACAATGTTACTTGACAAAAAAACAAATATTTGCTATATATACATAACGCTCTTTAACAAATATATTAGTAATTGTTAGTATTAAAAGACAGTTTTTTGTATTTTGAAATAATGGCGATGATAAAAATTTTGATGAAAGGAGGTAAATTGTTTTTAATATTTTTTTGCTGTTAATAAAACAAAAATTATTAATCAATAACAAAAAAAGGAGATTGGAAATGAATGAAATTGAAAAAAGACCATTGTTGGTAGAGCAATTTGCATGGGCAGTTACAAGGAAAGATGGGCAATTGTGTAATTTTATTGGACCTGACCCTTTAACCGAAATTACAGAAGATTGCCAGCCGTTAACATCTGTTGACATGGAAGGAACTGATAAATTTGTTCAAGTTGGAAGTATGTACGAGGCAATTCAGGAATTTGTTAAGATTCAACCTGACGAGTATGTGGTTATTCATAATCCTTCCGTAAAGTTTGATGAAGATTATCCAAACGGAGTGTACAAGAGCAAAGGTAATGAAATGAAAGATTTGGCAATCGGAAAAAAAAGAGTTGTTACTGCCGGATCTTTTCCGCTATGGCCTAGACAGTGGGTTGAAAAACGCAAGATTCACCGTTTATCTGCCAGTCAATACCTGATGGCAGAGGTTGAGTCTGCAAATATTGATATAAACGCGCCATATTATGATTTAACAGTTAAGTGCGCGAATATTGAAACAGCGGTTATTGATGAAACAGTTGCCACTGAAATGGAAGAAGACGTAACAAAGGTGTCGGATATCTCCGAAGTTATTGATGAAAACGCAGAAGAAGCGAAAAAATCCGACGACGAAGATTCCGAATCAAACGATGAGAAACAGTTGCCATTAATAACAGACAAGGAATCACAGCCAAAAAGCAATGTTCTTAAATTTGGCCAACGGATTATTATTCCAGGAAATTTAACTCCTGCCTATATTCCGCCGACAGGAATAGAAATCGTACCTGATGAGGATGGGAATATAGTCCGTGATGCAGTGGTTCTGGATCCAACAGAATTTTGTATTATTCGCAATAAAATCGGCGAACCCGAAGTATACGGAGGCAAGGGCAGAGTATTTCCTGGTCCATACGATATTTTTGAAACAAATGGATCAAGAAATCGCGTATATGACGCTTATCATATCAGACCTGACCGCGGTATATTGTTACGAACAATGGCTGATGTTTCAGCCAAAAAATTGTGCGAACAATTGCCGGTAGACATTGAAAAGCTTGAAAAAACTGAGTATGGAAAAGGTGATGAAATTTTTATAGGAGAATTTGATGCTTATATAATTCCAAGCAATCTATTTAACATAATCAATCCTGACACAAGACAGCCACACACAGGGAATAATCATTCTGATATATATGTGAAATCAATTGGGGTTGATCAGAAAAGCGGTGTTTATGTCGCCGATGTTAATACTGGAAATGTTGAGTTGATTAGAGGGGAAACAAAACTTTTACTTGACCCGCGCAAAAGTAAACATGTGGAACGAAGAGTGCCAGCTCATCTTTGGAATCTAATGATTGGCAAAGGTGAACCGCATAAAATAGTTGACGAAGATATACGCGCAATGGTTACTACTCCATGGGCTCCGTCAATTCCAATTAAAAATAATGAAGCTGCTTTGATTACAAGCAAAGACGGACGACGGCAAGTAACAGGACCTTGTTTGGAATTATTGAAATACGAAGAAATTCTTGAAATTTTAACTTTATCCCAAGGGAAGGAAAAAACCGACGAACACCAGCTTGAAACCTGTTTTCTCAGAGTTACTGGAAATAGAGTTACTGATTTAGTTAAGCTTAAAACCTCAGACAGAATTACAGTCAATGTACGTCTAGAGTATGGGGTACAATTCGTCGGAGAAACCGAGGATGATAAGGAAAAATGGTTTAATCATAAAGACTATGTAATGCTACTGTGTACCAATCTTCGCAGTAGACTCCGTGCGACGGCTCACATGACACCATTAACAGAACTTGTTAAAACATTGCCGGATTTTGTTCGAGATACAATTTTAGGCAAAAAAGAAGATGAACAACACCGACCCGGTCTACTTTTTAAAGAGAATAATATGCTGGTTGAAGAAGTTGAAATTCTTGATTATAGAATTGAAGATCAGGATGTAGCCTTTTCAATTTCTGAAGCAAGCAGTAAAATTGTTACTCGATTAGTTGAAGATGCGGCCAAAGAGGCAATATTGGATTCTGAAAAAAAGCGCGCCAAAATAGAAGAAGAAATGGCAGAATTAAATAAGAATAATTCTGAACGCGATCGGAAAGTTTCGATTAAGCGCATTGAAGACAGTAAGGCGGTTGATGAATATATTTATAATATGGATCATAAACTATCTATGCTTGAAAAAGGTTTTGAGGCGGAAATCTCAAAAATTGTTCAAAAAATAGCTAATGAAGAGGCTGAGGCGTTACGTGAACGTGATGCTGCCGACCAAAGAACTGTCTTAACTCTTTTAGCCAAAAAACGCGCTAATGTTGTAGGTTTTCGCAAAGCGCTTAACCGTTTACACAGATTAACAGTTGATACTGAATCAGCGGCCGACGAAAAAAGGCTCTTGGCTATACAGCCAAAATTGATTGAGGCTCTTCAAGATGGAGTTGACAAAAAATTGATGGCTGAATTGGCCAGTAATTTACCTCAAGCAACAGGCACGCTGGGACTACTCCTTGGAAAAGGAGGAATAGACGCTGTAAAGGGTATTGTTAAAGGCACCAGATTTGAAAGTGCCATTAACGCTCTATGTGTTGATTCTGAGGATGACCCCGTGATTTCAAAAGATGAAAATTAATTACGAAATCTAACATAGATTTCCGATAACCCATGTGGCGGTATTGCGTAATGCTTTACTGCCACTTTTTTTATACAAAATTTTTTGTAAAAAAAACCAAACTAATGTATAATTGTTAGTAGCTTTAATAATTTAAAAAATTAATTATATATGCTAAAAAACATAAAAAAATCCTATTTAATAATCACTTGTTTTATTATTTTTGCCTGTTTAAGCGCGGAATCGCTGGCGGCGGTTTTTGATCCTAATTATATAATCAGCGATGAAGAGATTCTTGACTCAAGCTCAATGACGCTTTCTGAAATTGACGCTTTTTTGCGAGCTAAAAACGGATATATTTCTAAAAATAATCTGTCCGATTATGCCGGACGAACCAAAACTGCGGCGCAAATTATTTATGATGCCGCAAATAATTATGACTGTGGCAATTCAGACATATTTACTCACGCGAGTCCGCAGGAAAAAGAAAGATTTTGCCAAAAAATTACCATTAATCCCAAATTTTTAATTGTGCTTTTACAAAAAGAGCAAAGCCTTATTACAGCAACAAATCCTACGCAAAGACAGCTTGATTGGGCGACCGGTTATGGATGTCCTGATGGCGGAGGCTGTAACGTTAGATGGGAAGGCTTTGGCAAGCAAGTAAACTCGGCCTCGCTGCAATTTTTTGATTATATGAAAAATCCGCATCACTATACATACCGCGCCGGAAATACTTATACAATATCCAATACAGGCAAACCGGCAATGGAAGTTACACCCTTAAACAAGGCTACGGCAGCGCTCTATAATTACACCCCTCATGTCTATAATGGAAATTATAATTTTTATAAACTATGGATGCGTTATTTTACTTTTAGCTACCCTGACAATACTCTTTTACAGATAAAAGGAGAACCGGGAGTTTGGCTTATTAAAAACGGAGAGAAGCGCCCATTTATAACCAAAGGCGCCCTAACTTCAAGATATGATTTAAATAAAGTAATTCAAGCTAATAAATCAATTTTAGACCAATATCCAAAAGGAGCTCCGATTAAATTTCCTCAGTATTCTCTAATCCGCAGTCCGCGCGGGACCATTTATTTATTGGTTGACGATAAACGACGCGGATTTGAAAACGCTGAAGCTTTTCGTAAAATCGGTTTTAACCCCGAAGAACTCTTAGACGCCAGCTGGGAAGATATTAATGCCTACGAAGAAGGCGTGCCTATTACCGCGACTTCAAGTTATCCTACCGGCGCGCTGTTGCAAGACAGAGTTAGCGGCGGAATTTATTACGTCACAGAGGACACAAAAGCGCCGCTTTGGGACGCGGTTTTGTTAAAAACCAAATTCAAATGGAAATCAATTACGCAAGAAAGTCCTGAAAAATTAGCAAGCTACAAAACCGTTGCGCCGGCAATATTCAATGATGGCGAACTGTTAAAATCAGATCTTTCTCCTGCAGTATATGTAATTGACAATAAAAAACGAAGGCCAATCACTTCCGGCAAAATTTTTAATGATTTGGGCTATTCATGGGACAATATCATAACCGTTCCAGAAAAAATTCTCAATCTTTATGAAAAAGGCGATGCGGTTAAAGAAATATTTACAGAAGATATAATTGACACTGGCAACGCAACCTCCACCGATCCAATTTTAGCTTCCTCTACAGACGAAACATTAGAAGATGAAGTTGCTAACATTTTAAATCCCTAAATCATAAATATAAAGTTATGCCTTTACTACTTTCAGCAATAGTCCCTCATCCGCCGATTTTAATTCCAACAATTGGAAAAAATCATCTCAAGCAATTAAAAGCGACCCTGAATTCGTATGAAAAATTAAAAAGCAAATTAAGCGAAAAAAAAATTGATACAATCATTATTATTTCGCCGCATGGAAAGGCTTATGAAGACGCTTTTACAATTAATTTTAATCCGAAATTAGTATGCGATTTTAAAGATTTCGGCGATTTTTCAACGCAAAAAACATGGGGTTTGGATATTGAATTAGCTTACAAAATAAAAGAAAACCTTGAAACAAATACTCCGCTTCAGCTTAACACTAATGATTTTTTAGATCACGGATCAGCAGTCCCCTTGCATATCCTTACTGAGAATTTAAAAAATATAAAAATAATTCCCATTCATCATTCAGGGCTTAGTTTGGAAGAGCACTTTAATTTCGGTGAAAAACTTAAAACGCAAATTTTTCTCAGCAATAAAAATATTGCCGTGATTGCCTCAGGCGATCTTTCTCACGCGCTAAGCAAAGATTCCCCTGCCGGTTATTCGCCTAAGGGCAAAAAATTTGATAAAAAAATTATAGAATTATTAAGCGCGAAAAAAATTGATGAAATCTTAAATCTTGATCCGGAATTTATAGACGACGCCAAGGAATGCGGTTTGCGCCCATTTTTAATCCAGCAGGGAATATTAAAAAATGTTAATTACAAAACAAAAACGCTTTCTTACGAAGCGCCTTTTGGAGTTGGATATTTGGTTATGGATTTTGAAATTAACTAAAATTTATTCTTTGCCGCTTATAATTTTAAAAAAATATTTCCATTTATCCCCTGTCTTGCATAATTCTTTTGTGTCATTTAGAGATTGCAAAATAAAATTTTTGGGAAGCTGTTTACATGCCTTAAAAACCGAACTTCGCTTATTGTTTGGAATTTTTAATTCTTCAATAATTCGCAATGCCAACTCCTGCCACTCATAGGCGGGAGTTTTTTTGATTTTTTTTGTTTTTAATATATCGCTTATTCCGGCGAATTTTTCATTTTTCATCGGTTTACACTTTAAAATAAATATCTTTAATTTCTTCTAAAATTTTATTATTTTTAGTCTTTTTGTATTGTTCCGCGTAGTCCTTTAAAGTCGGGATATAGCGAATTATAAAATCAATTTCATCATCTGTCGGGTTATTTTTTATAAATTTTTTCCAAGCCTCCACCCGCAAAGATTCAACATCTTTTATAATAAAACAATAATCGCTATTTGTCGGATTTTGCTCTAATAACTTTTTCCATGCCACGGCTCTTAATTCTTTAACACGCTTTAATATAAAACGCAAGTCTTCGTTGGAAGGATTATTTTTGCAAAATTCTTCCCAAGCTCGCGCGCGCAATGGTTCAACGTCTTTCATTATAAAGCACAAATCATTATTGCTTGGGTTTTGCGCTAAAAGCGTTTCCCACGCTCGCTGCCTGAAATCAGGCACCTGAGTTATTATTTTTCTTATTATATCATTTGACTGCCTTAATTTAAGCGTTAATTTCCACGCGTCTTCCCTAAGCCCTTTTACATATTTAATTATATATAACAAATTATAAATATCCGGCTTCATTTTCGCGAGCTTTTTCCATGCGTCATTTCTTAACGGTTCAATAAATTTAATTATATATATCAAATCATTTTCGCTTGGCTTTTGTTTCTTTAATTTTTTCCAAGCCTTGCGTCTAAGAGGTTCAACATATCGCGCGATATCGCGCAATTCAAAATTAGTCGGTTTTTGTTTTAAAAATTTTTTCCAAGCCCCTGCTCTTAAAGGCTCAACATATTCAATGATATTTTTTAATTCAAAATTTGAAATTTTATTTTTCTTTAATTCTTCCCAAAATTCTTTTTGCAAATCGCCGTCAATAAATTCAATTAAAAAACGCAAATCCTCGTTAGTGGGATTATTTTTTTTTAATTCCCGCCAAACCTCGTTCCTTAATTCAGGCACCTCTTTAATTAATTCGCATAGTTCTTTATTGGTCGTCCCATCCTCTTTTAATTTTTCCCACAGAGCTTTAATTTTTTCCAATTTTTCTTCCATTTTTTATATTGAATAATATAATTATATTATACCAGTAATACGCAGTTTTAAAAAGAGTTTTTAAATAAATTTTTTTAAATTGACTAAAGACGCAATAAACTGTAAAATATACTTGTAAATCAATTAAAATTTATATGCCAAAATTACTTAAAATAATAACCCATCCAAACGATATTTTGAAAAAAAAATCGCAAAAAATTTCACAAGAAGTTATCAAATCAAAAGAATTTCAAACTTTATGCGATGATATGTTTGAAACCATGATAAAAAAAGACGGAATTGGTTTGGCCGCGCCGCAAATCGGCAAAAATATTTGCTTGTCAGTAATAAATTCCAAACAAGAATCGCTTTATATAATTAATCCGCGAATAATTAAAAAATCATGGTCAAAAGAATGGGGAGAAGAAGGCTGTTTGTCAGTGCCTAATGTTTTTGGCAAAGTAAAAAGACATTCAAAAATAACTTGTATTTATACCGACAGGAACGGAAAAGAAATAAGAATAAGCCCAAAAGGCTTAATGGCAAGAGTCTTTCAGCATGAAATTGACCACTTGGATGGAATTTTATTTATTGAAAAAGCAAAGAATATTAAAACACAGAAATTACGCGATTAATTACAATTTTGGCAATTTATTTTTTCCTTTAAATGTTTTTAAGCTCTTTTTCTAAGTCTTTTTTGATTATAACCGCGCCCTTCTCATAAAGACGATAACCTTTACCACCCTCGCTTAAAAAGGCCATTACCGCTTCTTTAACCTCTTTATCATTGACCATGTCTCTTGCTATTTT
This sequence comes from Candidatus Parcubacteria bacterium, assembly GCA_023140595.1. Taxonomy (GTDB): domain Bacteria; phylum Patescibacteriota; class Patescibacteriia; order Patescibacteriales; family UBA12075; genus JAGLYP01. Next base: position 17,623 of record JAGLLI010000078.1, on the reverse strand, counting down.
TTTAATACGCGATGATGATTCTTCCTCAAGAAGTTTTCCGTGCACAACTTCATAAACTGTCTTGCTAAGCAACTCGTAAAGACCGTCAATATTTTCCAGACTTTTTTTAACTTTTTCATTATCATCTAAAATATCAGCGAATTTTAGAGGAGAATTGTTAAAATTTTTTTCTATGTTCATATTTTTTTGTAACATTTATTATTAATTAATTTTTTATACAAAATCTTTTTAATTAAAATATACAAAACAATTAAAACAAACAAAGAAATACAAATTATTTTTATGTTTTTATAAAAATAATGCATAAGCTCTTCGTTGGCGCCGAAAACATAACCGAGGATTGCCAGAATGATTATCCATGTGGATGAGCCTAAAAACGTGAAGAATAAAAAATTTCTAATTTTCATTTTTGAAAAACCGGCAGGAATTGAAATTAATTGCCTGACCGCGGGAACCAAGCGGCAAACAAATGTGGAAATATTTCCATAGCGCAAAAAATATTTTTCCGCGCGCTCAATTTTTTCCGGAGTAACCAAAAATAACTTTGCCGTCTTTGTTTCCGCCAAAGAAAAAACAACTTTTCTGCCTAAAGTCAAAGCCAAATAATAATTAACTAGCGCGCCGATCAAGCTTCCTAGAATTCCGAATAACACAACTAAATAAATATTAAATTCGCCTTGCGCCGCCAAAAAAGCCGCAGGCGGTATTACCACTTCCGATGGAAAAGGAATAAACGAACTTTCAATCGCCATTAAAAAAATAATGCCAAAATAGCCGATTGTTTGGCTGAATTCAAGTAATAAATTTACAAGCTCCATCATAAAATTTGTCCGTTATCCATGGCAATATTTGCCAATTTGTCCGCCTCTTTATTAAACTCCCGGCGCACATGCGTAAAAGTAACTTTTTTATATTTAAGTATATTATTATACACTTTCACAAACAAAGGCGCCAAGCCTTTGTTTTTTACTTTATACTCTCGGTTTAATTGTTTTACAACCAATTCACTGTCAAGAAAAAAATTAATTTCATCAATTTCATATTTGCCAATCAACTCCATGGCAACGACAACCGCCTTGTACTCCGCCTGATTATTGGTTGCTTCGCCAATATACTCTGATTTGGTATCAATAATATTATCATTCACGTCATAAACAACCACCCCAACCCCAGCCGGTCCGGGATTACCCCGCGCTCCCCCGTCAGTATAAATTTTAATTTTTTGATGCTTTATCGTTTTACTTGACATTATTTTAATTTATGCTAAGTTTTATATACATAAAAACATTGCAAAAGGAGGGTTAAAATGGATAAAAGTTTAACATCTTGGCTGATTATTATTTGTTTAGCAACCATTGTTAGCGTTGCTGATTTTTTAGGCGATGCTATTTACAACTTAGATGGAAAATTTGTTCCTGAAATCGTAAGCAGAATTGTATTAATGGCTACGGGAGCATTTATTTGGAGTGTTTTTTAACATTCAAAATCTAAATAAAATTAATTTTTAAGGGAGTACTCACGAGTATTCCCTTTTTTCTTTCTTAATATCAACCATCTTCAACTGAACCTCGCTGCGACCATTAAAAACATTCAAATCCAAATTATACACAATATTAATAATATCACCAATCGCGAAATCTTTCCATATTTCAGAGCCTCCAAAGCTGATTGCGTTTATAAAACCGGACTTGTCATTTTTTAACTTAAATTTGATATGCTGTCCTTCCATTCCCATTGTTGTAATATCAAATATTTTTATACTCTCGCTTAAAAAAACCGGGCGTTCATTGCCTTGTCCGTAAGGCGCGAGCGCGCTTATTTTTTCATATAAATCTTCGTTTATTTCTTCAAAATTCAAAATCGCGTCAATCTTAATTATCGGCCGCATCATATCCTGTATAATTTCTTTTTTGGCAATGTCTTTAATTTTATTTACAAAATTATCTAAATTTTCTTCAGAAAAACTAAAACCGCAAGCCTGGGGATGTCCGCCGTATTTATCTAAAAAATCGGCGCATTGCTCAATCGCTTTAATTAAATTAAAACATGGAATGCTTCTGCCGGAACCTTTGTATCCGTTTTTTGTTTTGGTAATAACCAAAGACGGGCGAAAATATTTATTAACTATTTTCCCCGCAACCAAACCGACTACGCCCTCATTCCATGCTGTTTCTTTTTCTGATTTATTATTCTCTAAATTATAAACTCCGATTAAAATATTATCATCTTTAACATTAATTTGTTCTTCCACTTCCAAAAATATTTCTTCGGTAATTTGTTGTCTTTCTTGATTGCTATTATTTAATTCTTGCGCTAATTTTTTTGCCTCGTCTGAATCTTTGGTAATTAACAACTGATAAGCCGTATTAGCATGGTCAAGCCGTCCGGCCGCGTTTAGCCTTGGGCCGATTTGAAAACCGATATTCCAAGTGTCAATTTTATTGTTATTGTTTATTTTTGCTATTTCATAAAGAGAACTTAATCCGATTCTTTTTGTATTACTTAAAACTTCCAAGCCTTTTTTAACCAAAATTCTATTTTCTCCGGTTAATTTCACGCAATCAGCAACCGTGCCGATTGCAACTAAATCTAGGAACCGATAACTTAAATCTTGTTTATCTTTTTTTGAAAGTTTTGAGCTGTCAATAAGCGCCTTGGCAAATTTAAACGCCACGCCAACACCGGCCAAAAAATTATCAGGATATTTGTCCGCGGTAATGGCGGAATTAATAATTAAACATTCAGGATATTCATTTAATTCCTTTGGCGGAACATGGTGATCTGTCACAATAACATCAATTCCCAGCTCTCGCGCGTCCGCGATTTCTTTTTTGCTTCTTATACCGGTATCCACTGTAATAATTAATTTTGTGTTATTTTTTGCAATCAAATCAACCGCCTGCCTGTTTACGCCATAGCCCTCTTTTACGCGATGCGGAATATAGACATCAACTTCTGCTTTAAAAAGCTTAAAAAGCTCAACCAAAATCGCGGAAGAGGTTACTCCATCAGCGTCATAATCGCCGTAAACGGTTATTTTATTTCTTTTTTTAATATGATTAATAGTCAACTCAACCGCTTTCTTCATATCCTGAAATAAAAAAGGATCATGCGAATTTTTTTCATAATCCCCTTCTAAAAAGTTTTTTATTTCCTCTTTTTCTGTTATGCCGCGGTTATGCAATAATTGCAAAACCAAAGGCAAATATTCTGGATATTCGTTAATTATTTCTTCTTTAATATTAGGCAAAATTTGCCATTTTTTTTGTTTGCTTGACATATCCTATTTACTATGCTATCAATATTATTATAAACAACTCGTTATTCTTAAAAAATAATTAAATGACAAACAAGGAGGTGCAAAATGACAAAAAAATTAGAAAATTTTGAATTAGAAAATTTTGAATTTTTTAAAAATCTTATTTTTGGCACGCTCCTTGTGGCGTGCGCGATCGCAAGTATACTTGGTATTTTTTTTGAACTAGCGCTACCATATGTGATTATTCCGATTGGAATAATAATATTAATTCTTGTGATCGGAATAGTATGCAACGCAAGTCCAAAATTAGACTTACCAGCATAACCACTTTAGGATGTCAAATAAAACTGGCATCCTATTTTTTTATTTTGAACGTATGATTAAGACGATTACCTAATATATTATGATTATTAAAAAATAATCATGGTTAAAGACATTACATAAAAGCCACGCCGATTGTCCACATAACCATAGTGAAAATTATCATCACGCTAAGAATCGTCCAAACTATTTTTGTGATTGTTTTTTTCTTCATATTATTTATTTCTTTAACAATTTAACAAAAGTCTCACTCGGAATATCAACGCTTCCCTTGCCGGCTGCCATCATTTTTTTCTTGCCTTTTTTTTGCTTTTCCAATAATTTTCTTTTTCGGCTGACATCTCCGCCGTATAATTTTGCTGTTACGTCTTTGCGCATAGCTGAAATTCTCTCGCCTGCTATTACTTTTCCGCCTATTGCCGCCTGCAATTTTAAAACAAACATCTGCTTGGGCATGCTTTTCTTTAAAATATTTACAATTTCTTTTCCGCGTCGGAACGCGTCATCCTCATAAACAATCGTAGATAGTGCCTCAACATTTTCTTCAGCCACCAGAATATCCATTTTAATAACTTTTGCTTCCCTGTAATCTAAAAATTCATAATTTATTGACGCATACCCGGAGCTAACGCTTTTAATTTTATCGTAAAAATCAGTTAAAATCGCGCTCATGGGAATACTGTAATGCAGAATCGCGCGAGTTCCGTCAATATACTCTGTGTTTTTGTAAATACCGCGCTTTTCCTGAGCCAAGCTCATAATATTGCCTACATATTCTTTCGGAGTAATAACATCCAAAGACACCCAAGGCTCTTCAATTTTTTCAATCTTTTCGCGCTCGGGAAACTGCTGCGGAGTACGCATAGTAAATTCTTCGCCGTTTTTTAAATATACTTGATAAGCAACGCTTGGCAGAGTTACTATTAATTCCAAATTAAATTCCCGCCTTAATCTTTCCTGAAAAATTTCCAAATGAAGTATTCCAAGAAAACCGCATCTAAAACCAAAACCCAACGCGTGCGAATGTTCAGGCTCATAAACCAGAGCTGCGTCATTTAATTTTAAACGATCAACCGCCTCTCGCAGTTCATTGTATTCATTACCCTCTTTTGGAAAAATTCCTGCAAAAACCATTGGCTTAACCTCGGCATAGCCCTTTAACGGATTAATTTCGGAAAAATTTTTATTATTCGTAGGAACAGGGCACTGCCCTGTTCTTTTTAACAAAGTAATTGTATCGCCGACACGGCATTCACTGACATTCTTGAAGCCGGTAACAACATAACCGATCTCCCCGGCTTTTAGCTCGCCGGTCGCGTGATAATTCGGCTTAAATATTCCAACATCCAAAGCTTCGTTTTCCGCGTTGGTAGCCAATAATTTTATTTTGTCGTGTTTTTTAATACAGCCGTCAACCATCCTCACATAAGCCACCACGCCTTTATATTCATCGTAATTTGAATCAAAAATCAACGCGCGTACGCAATTTTTATCGCTTTGCGTTTTTGGGCATGGAACATATTTAATAACCGCGTCTAATATATTTTTAACCCCTTCTCCTGTTTTGCCGGAAGAATAAATAATTTCGCGCTTTTCACATCCCAAAAGTTCAACAATTTCCCGCTCGGTTTTATCTTTGTTGGCGGCCGGTAAATCAATTTTATTTGCAACCGGAATTATGATTAAATCCTGCTCTATTGCCAAATATAAATTTGCCAAAGTTTGCGCTTGTATTCCCTGCGTAGCGTCAACCAAAAGAATCGCGCCTTCAACAGCCGCCAAACTCCGTGAAACTTCATAATTAAAATCAACATGTCCGGGCGTATCAATTAAATTCAGTGTATAATCGCCGTACTTCATGGTAACCGGCTGCAATTTAATTGTAATCCCCCTTTCCCTTTCCAAGTCCATTTGATCTAAAATCTGGTTTTTCATTTTTCTTTTATCAACCGTGCCGGTTAATTCAAGCATCCTGTCGGCCAAGGTTGATTTGCCATGATCAATATGCGCGATTATGCAAAAATTTCTAATATTCTTCATAAAATTCTATAAAATAATTTCTATCTCAAACTCTTTATTGTCTCGCAAATATTTAATTAATATTTCGTCTTTTACTGAAAAACTTTTAAAAATATTCTCCAATTTATTTGTTTCATCAAGTAAAATATTGTTAATTGATAAAATTATATCGCCAGTTTCAAGTCCCGCCTTTTCCGCCAAACTTCCTTTCTTAACAGCCGTTCCGGTTTCATCGGCATAAATCAAGACTCCTTTATCAATATCGCCGTCGCTAAATACAAAATCCGATAAATCAAGATAATTTATTCCCAATTCCGGATATTTTATTTTTTCATCGCCCAATAAACAATCTATGCAAGGCGCGAAATCGCTTATTAATTTAATTTCGCCTTTGCTTCCGATTAAAGCTATTAAATCGCTATTAAGATTAAAAACAAAAGAACCGTAAAAATCTCTGCCAAAATCATCCGCAAGTTTAATTTTATTAAAAAAATTATCGCTTGTCTTGTATAATTTCTTATCATCCTTATTTTTTTCAACAATTATTGATAAAAAAGAACTTCCATTCCAATTAACCGCCAAAACCATCTGACCGTTATGAATATTTTTCGCTTCAACAAAAACTTTAACAGGCAGATCATTGGCTTGTATCTTCCAAAAAGAATGACCGGTAACCGTGTCCAGTATAATTTTTTCTATTGAATATATTTCTTTATTATTATCAATAATTACGTAATCTGAAATTATGCTCTCTTTTGTTTTTGTGGCAATGTCGTTGCTATATGCTTTCGGGGCATAACTTGAAATAATCCAGCCATCGCTGGTAATAACCAGGCCTTGCCCGGCTTCATCTTTTAAATTATAAGCCGATTCAATAATATTTTTTATGTTATTGTCTTGTTTTTCGTCTATACTTTGCTTTTTTTCAAAAATAGCCACAATACTGTTATCAGCGGAATTTATTGTTTCCAGCACCTTGGTATTTTGTTCAACAATAACTTTTTTTGCTCCTCTTATAACCAATCCTTGCTGTCCGAAATAATTGCCTGACAAATTTATCTCACCCATAAGCGGGACATTAAACGCTTTTTCCAAAACATAAACACGAGCAACAACCGTCCCCACAAGACCGCTTAACATTCCGAATATTGTTGCCAATACAACAATTAAAATTATTTTATTATTAGTTTTTTCCATAAATTTATATCCACCTGGCGGTAAAAATTACCGCGAATATGCTTAAAAACCCAAAAATCAAATACATTTTAATAATTTGAGCGTCTAATTTTCCAATTAAATAAAACCTTACTATGCCTATTCCGATGTAATACGCGACAGCTAAAATCAAACCTAAAATATAGAAACTTAAACTTAAAAAAGAAATTGACCAAGCCAATTCAATATATACTAAGGGTAAAATTATTATATACAATAAACTTGCCTTAGTCAAAATTTTATTTGCCCAAAAAACCTGATAAACAATTAAAGTTATAATCAAAAGTAAAAAAAGCATTATGCTCCAAACGTCAATTCCCAGAAAGGACTGAAAACCGTAAATAGCTGACGCGAAAAAATATAACGTTAAAAAATTTCCATAAGAAGAAAAATTTTCCAGCGCGTTTTTTTTGTAATAACTTGGCTTTAATAAAAATTCATATACGGAACGAAAATAAAAATTTAAAAATAAAAAAATTATTATTATCAAAATCTGAACCAAATACCCATAAGGCATTAAAGTGCTGAACATTACTCCGCTTGATAAAAATAAAAAAGGCAATAAACAATAATTCCAAACGTTTTCATTTTTTTTGCTTTCAACGATAAACTGCCTGATTGTAAAAAAAAACAGCAAAAACAAAAATGCCAGCATAATATAAATTACGTTCGCGTTAAAACTGTAAAATTCTAAAAATATTAAAGATAAAAACGGAGTTGCCAGCGGCAAATAGCGATTAAAGCGCATAAGATTAATTAAATTAAAATTCAAGATTTTTATCGTCAACTTCCAGCCAGTCATTTTCATTGCCATCCCATTTGTAAATAATTAATTTATGGCTTTTTTCTGTTTCACTGTAAACATAATCAACCTTTGTGTCAGAGCCTATCCGTCTTGAATAAATCGTTTTTTTATCAAGAACGACAGGTCTTGAAATAAATTCAAGCCTCATCAAACCCAACGGACCCTCAAATTCTATAAATTCAATGTCCGCCCCTCCTTCTTCGTCAATATGAAGTTTGCCTTCATCATTGATTGTAAAATTGTCTTTAATGTTTCCAACAACATTTTCCCATTTTTCAGGCAGCATATATTTATAATTAATAATTAATAATTAATAATAAACCGCTTGTGTTTCCAAATCTCTTTTCCTGTTGCGCGCGACATCTTCGCTGATTACTCCGTTTTTTAACAAATTATCTATTGATTTATTCATTGTTATCATACCGTCTTTCGTTCCCATTTGAATAGTGGAATAAATTTGCTCTGTTTTATTATCGCGAATTAAACTTGCTATCGCTCGGTTATTAATCATTATTTCTCTGGCCGCCGTCAATCCTCCTGTCTTTTTCGGTAATAATTGCTGAGAAATAACCGCTCTTAGCACCGAGGCAAGCTGGCCGGTAATTGAATTTTGATTTTGTAAAGGAAAAAAGTCCACTATTCTTTCCACTGTTTCCGGGGCTGTTGTCGTATGCAGGGTGGAAAGAACCAAATGACCGGTTTTTGCGGCTGTTAGAGCCGCGGAAATAGTTTCAAGATCGCGCATTTCACCAACCATAATAACATTTGGGTCTTGCCTTAAAGCGTATTTTAAAGCATCCGCAAAACCGTTGGTATCCCTTCCAAGCTGCCTTTGCTCAACAATGCTTTGCTTGTCAGTAAAATCATACTCAATCGGATCTTCAATAGTAATGATATGCGAACGCCTTTCCGCGTTGATTATATCAAGCATCACAGCCAAAGTGGTTGATTTGCCTGTTCCTGATGGTCCCGTTACAAGTATTAATCCGTCTTTTAGATGGGTTAAAGAATAAATTACTTCATTTAATCCAATCTCTTTGGGTGTTGGAATTTTTTTGGGAACCAAACGGGCGGTTAAGCCTATTTTACCTCCTTGAAAATGGAGATTAACCCGGAATCTGTTATCAAAAAATTCCATTGACATATCCACATCTCTTTTTCTTTCAAATCTGTCTTTGGTATATTTATCCAAATAAAGGTAAAGCGCGTGCTTTAATTCTCCGTAAGGAATGGCTTTTTCTTTAAAGCTGATTAAATCGCCTGATACTCGCAATGCCGGCACGCTGCCTTCAACCAAATGCAAATCAGACGCGTTATTTTCAATGGCTGTTTTAAAATAAGGTTCTAGTTCCATCTTTTATTTATAAATAATATTTATATAAATATTATATCATTTTTAACTGCGAAATTCAATTTTTATAAATAATTTAAATACAATAAAACCTACTCATACAAAACCATCTCTTTTCTGCTAACATTAAATATTTCCTGCCTAAAATGCTTTAAGCGCAATTCCTGCAAGCTTAAAATATGCCTTAATCCGCTATTTGTTATAACAAAAATTTTTGTTTTGCTTTGTTCGCGGATTAAATCGTTAATGAAATATTTTTTATTTTTATACTTTGCCAATTCTTCATTGTCAACATTATAAATGGCTTGTCCCTCAAATTCCAGTAATTTTTTTAAAGTTGAAATATATATTTTAAATCCTCTGTCTATTAAATATATTCTACCATCTTTGCCTCTTAGCAATGAACCGTCGGCATAAGCGCTTATGCCAAGCGCAATAATTTCTTTATTTTTTTCTTCTTTATTTTTTTGATTAATCAGCCAAACAAGGCTATTGCCTGAAGAATTTATTTTAGGCGATTCATCCTCTTCTTTTTCACCTTCCTTCTCCTTTTTCGAAAAAACCGTTAGATCAAACTTTACGCTAGGAGTTATTTGAACATCATGGCATTCATGCTGTCCGCCCGCCAAATCACCCAAACTAAAAACCATGTTTTTATCAACATAGTTTTCGCATGGAATTTCAATAAAATATTCGCCTGCGATTTTAACGGTGCTGCTTGCGATTTCAATATTATCCGCTTTTATTTTTACTGAGACGACTGTATTAACATCAGCCGGCTTATCATTTATTTCCGCCCTGCCGTAAAATAAAACAGGAATTTCCGGAGGTAATATTTGGCTGGCTGAAACTGTTGCAGGAATAAGAAATAAAAAAATAAATATCAAAAATATTTTTCTTTTTATATTTTTCATTTTTATAAAATCTATCTAACCGCCCCTGAATAAGCAATCGCTCTGACAATATCCCAGTCAATTGCTGATGTTGGATTATATTTGTAGATGTGCTTAAAACTTTTAATTCCGGCTTTTTCGCTGTCTAAATTTCTTGAGTCTGAGCGAAGTCCGTAAGCGATTATGGTAACAGCCGCGTTATCGTTTGCGTTTTCCATATTGGCATCTCTTTTATACACTTTCTTAAATTCTTTTTTCCCGTTTGTTTCCGCTGTTTCTCTTTTTTCACTCGGCCATCTGCCGTTGGCGATTAAAATCAAATCGTTCCATTCCGCTTCAGTTGTCGGCAGTTTACCATAAGCTGATTTATAGGAATTAATCACTCCTGCCCGTTCTCCAGCTCCTAAAATATCGGTTGTTTCGGTGCTGTAAAGAATAAAGTTTGTAAAAGCTCTGATATTTGACTCCGTTAATCCGTTTATTCCTTTTGTAAGCCGCACCACATATCTGTTATGTATTTCTGTTTCCTCGCCCTCATTTCTTTGTTTTTTTCTGTTTTGCGCGACTGAATCGGCATCTCCTCCAAAAATATATCCTGCTTCGCTTAATATTTTGTTAACTTGAATTGTTCGGTAGTCTGATTGAACGCCAAGCACGACAACTTGAGGGATTGCCGGGATTGCCAGGATTCCCGCTTGATTCGTGTCGGTTGATAAAATAATTAAATCCTGAACAGGGCTTGAAGTATTGCCTGATGTGTCTTTGAATTTCGCGTAAACTGTTTTTTCTTCATCCTCTTCCGTTAAAACCCAATTTTTTGTTGTTGCGTAATTTTCCCATTCCGCTCCTGTAAAATCGCTGTCATTCGCAATCATCATTTTGCTTGCTCCGCTTGCCAACAGGCTTAAAACAACTTCCGCGGAATTTGTCGTTTGGTCGTTGTTGTTGATTAAAATTGAGGTGTTGCTTGGGGGTGTTCTGTCGGTGCCACTACTGGATGATGAACTTGAATTATTATTTTGCTCTTGTTGATCTTCGTCATCATCATTATCTTGAACAGTGGCAAATGCTAAATCAATAGTTTGGCTTGATGGGTTGCCTTCCGGATTTGCGTCTTCTGAGATAGAAGAAAATCCATCTATCTTGTAAGCCAATGTTTCTCCGATATTTTCCGCGGAAATTGCAACAAGATATTTTCCCTCAAAAGTAACGATGGTATTAGCTATATTTTGATTGTCTTTTTCCACTGAAATAATTACGCCAACTGGCGCGTCTTCTCCGTCTATTGTTATATTGCCGCGAACTGAAAATGATTCCGGTATATCTGCCAAAATTGCTGTTGGCAAAACCAAAGCAAATATCACCGTAATAATTGCTAATTGTTTTATTTTTTTCATAGTTTATTTTTTTACTGACAAACAGAGTAAAAATTACCAAAGAGGGAGAAAAATTTTCTCCCTCTTATTTTATAATAGATTATTGTATAAGTAACCAATATCCATATCCTGGTTCCATATTACCATTTTCATAAAATGGATTTTCTGAATATTCTCTATCCCCATCACCATCCCTATCTTTGTAATCCCATAAAATAGACTTTTCATTTAATGTTTTATCAGTATAATCTCTAATATAATCGCCTGCTATCATTTCTGTTGTAGACTTAAGCCCAACAAGATTCCAATCGCCTTCAACTAACTCATAGCTAGTTGGCGTATCCCCGCCTTCCGCTGTTTCAGTTCCGTTTACAGTTAAAGTATCTGCAATATTCATAAATATCCAATATCCTTTTCCGTCTTCCATTGTTCCTAAGCTTCCGCCGTGCACAGGGTCATAGCTTGACCATGGCGTTGCTTCTGTTGAATTATAGTATTTTACTATATTCACATTGTCATTGGTAGTTGAAAGAAAATTTTCATCAGCCAACACATCCACAATTACAGCACTGTTTGGAATTAACGGTAATGAAATTAAATTCCAGCCGGCGTTTAACGGAATATCATAACTTGTAACAGGAACATCTTCCGCTATGACTGTAAATTCGTGGTCTGCTTTTTGTCCAAAATACCAACTGTCTGACGCAAATTTATTTCCTGATAAATCCTCAACTCCGGTGCCGATAAAGAAATAATATTGCTCTTCATAATCTAATGTAGAATTAGGAATAAAGGTTAATCTTGTTGTTCCGTCGCTATTAGTTGTTATATTATAAACAGAACTAACAAAATCATTGTCGTATTCCCTTAATTCAATTTTGCCGCTAACTAAAGTCTCCTCATTCATCGCTTCTGAAAAATCAATGTAGGGATTAACGGTTACGGCAACATTTTTTGAACCATCTGCCGGATATTGTGTTGCGGTTGGAGCTGTAGTATCAGGCGCTGTGTATTCCGTAAATTCAACATAGGTATAATCATATATTGTCTCACTTCCCATATAGCTAGCTTCTACTTGCGCTCCCCAAGTAACATTTGCTGAAGTTAAGGTTACTGTTGCTTTTCCTTCATCATCAGAAACTGCACTGCTTTCGCTTAAAACACTCATATCATTAGAGATAAAATTAACAGTTCCGCCCACTATAGGATCGCCATTATTTGATATAGTTGCGGTAATAATAGACTCTGTTACGCCATCGGCTGGAACACTAGCAGGACTAGCTGTTACTGAAATTGTTTTTGGGGTTTCATTAAAATTAAGATAAACTTGCGAAGTGATTACTCCGTTCGGAGAATCGTAAGAAGCTGTCACGATTGTTGATCCTGTTTCAGTTGAAGTTAATATTGCTGTTGCGTTTCCGTTTTCATCTAATGAGGTAATATTTGTCAAAGTTCCAATTACAGAAACAAAATTAACATCTCCGCTTGTTACGGGATTTCCTTCTTCTAATATTTGAGCAGTTATTTTAATTTCACTTACTCCATCGGCATGCGCGCTATATTTATCGGAAGTTGTTAAAATTGTTGTTTGCGTTTGGTCAATACCGAATTGCCATGAATATTGCACTGCTGAATTACCGGCTAAATCATCAACATCAACAACTATATCATGTATCCCATTCCATAATTGGCTTATTGGCGTATATTCTACACCATCTTCAGTTATGATTGCAAAAGTTGTAACATCTGTATGGTTAACTACAATTTTTGCGCTGTTCAAATCAATACCAGAACCATTTTCAACAAAATCAACGCTTATTAACGGAGTTGTGTCTGAGGTAATGTCGCCGTCTGCCGGAGTTTCGTTGATTATTTCAGGAGCTATTTTATCTAATTGCAAAAGATTATCAGCCGTTTTAACATCTTCTAAATTTCCAGAAATATCCTCGCCTCTATATTTTATTGTATATTCTCCGTCTGTTGACATTGTGAATTGCCAATCATTCGCAATATCTACAAAGTTAGATAAAGTTGTTGGATTACTTCCATTCGTTGTATAGTATACTTTTGAGCAACCTGAATTTCCACCGACTGAATCATTGCAATCAAAAATTACTGTTACATCAAAAGTTTGCCAACCTGCTGGAACATTATCTGTTGTTTCTGGGGATGTAGCGTCAGTTATTGTTAAATAATCTAAAATATAAGTGATATTATAGTTACTTCCTGCCGTTAAACCTCCTTGTTGAATTTCATAAGTGCCGATAGCTTCTCCGGAAATACGGCTTAAAGCTCCGGTAAATTCATCATAGCCGATTAAAGCAGGGTTGGGTGTATAAGTAAAGTGTAAAACATCAAGCTCTCCATAAACTTTAGTTTGAGGATTGGCGGTTACAGTGATAGATTTTATACTAATCACACCAGTAACATCATCTACATAATTAATACCATAGTTATCTCCGCCATTGCCATCAGCTATTACAAGCCCGCTTGCTGTTAAAGTTTTTCCGATGTCTACATTTTTATCGTCAAATGTTTGAATTGGGTTTGTAGTTATAGTATCTCCTGGTTCAAGAGAATCAACTATTGGATTTTCATCGGAGTCAACTAGTCCATCATAAACTTTGGTATCAGTTTGAGCGGTAACATTAATTAATTTAGTATTGATTATACCAGTTGTATCAGTTATATAAGTAACAATATAATTACTGTTGCCTCCAGTAATTTCTAGTCCACTTGCGGTTAAAGTTTTTCCAATACCCACATCTCTAGTATCAAAAGTTTGAGTTGGCGGTGTATCTATGCTGTCCACAGATGCAAGATCATCTACTACTGGAGCCACTATGGAAATAATTGAACCATTATATGTCTTACTATCTGTAGTAGCGGTTACCGTGATTGCTCTTTTTGTAATATCACCCGTTAATGTTGGTTGAGTCAAAATATAGTTACCTGCGTCAGTACCAGTAATTGTCATTGCAGTAGTAACTGTTTTGTCTGCTCCAACATTTTTGTTATCAAAAGTACCAGATGTGTTATTTGCGAGAGTAACAATATCAGGCGAAACTACTTCGTCTAAAGTAGCACCTGTGATAACAGCGTCTGTATTTCCATCATATGTTTTAGGTGTGACTGTTGCGCCAGTTACTGTAAGTTCCTTTTCATTAATCACACCAGTTTCATCAGTTACATAAATAATAGTATAGTTAGCTCCGCCATTTCCATCATTAATTGATGCTCCGCTGGTTGTTAAAGTTAAATCAGCGCCAACATTTGATTGGCTGAATATTTGAGAGCCTTGACTATTCCAAGTATCGCCGCTTTCAAGAATATCACCTACAGGAGAAACATCTGAATCAACATCGCCATCGTATGTTTTTGTATCTGTTTGAGCGGTAACATTAACTGTTTTTGGCGCAACATCAAACAATTCACTATCATTACCAACCAACCCATCCGCGCTAGCAGTCAATACATTTCCAATTCCAGCAGTATCAACTGCTAAACCACTAAATGCCACCGTTCCATTTCCAGCACCAGTTCCAATATCAAGTGTTTGTGTTCCTGTTAATGCTCCTGTCCCAGTTAAAGCAAGCGTAACATCTTTACTGCTGGCAAGCCCAACTATTGAATGATTGCCAAACTGATCTTGAGTTTTTACAACCGGCTGCGGATCTAAATCCGAGCCATACACTGTGGATCCCGGCTGCGTTGCAAAAGCAACTTGGGTGACAAGACCGGCAACAGTAGTCAAAGTTCCAAAATTAGTATTTTCATCTACACCAACTATTATACCCGCTGTTGCTGTAATATTTCCGCTCTCAACATTCTGATTAGTCGGTCTAACTTGAATGTAATTAAATGTTAAAGTTTCTGCTTCGTTTACAGAGGCGGCTGTAACCACATAAGTTATGGTATTAGCTGTTGGAGTTACAATATATGTATGTAAATCTAGCCCAGCTACTCCGCCAGAAGTTAAACCAATATGAACACTTTGAGAAGTGTTAAATTCCCAGCCTTCAGGTAACGTCATTGTGTGCATTCCCACACTAATATCCCCAACACTGCTTTCTGTAATTATTGGATTACTTAAACTAGTCCATACACCAAAACCTCCATCTGAAGTAGTGTCAATAGACACAGCTTCACCTCCTGTAGTAGGCGTAACAACAAGAGGGTCAACGGCCACAGCCTCATAAGCAACCCCTGCGCCTACAACCAACAAAGCGCACACCAAAACCGCCATAGGCAATTTCATCGCGCGCCCCTTGATTTGTTTTTTAATAAAGTTTCCCATAAATTTTTTGCTTTTACACACAGGCATCCTCCAAAAAAACCGATGAATAAAAATAGAAGAATTAAAAAAAATTAATTAACAAAAACAAAAAATTCCGAGCAAAAAAAAGCTCGAAATTCAATTATATATGAATTTATTTAAACCTGTAAAAATATTTATTTCGTCTGTCTTCATAAAAAAAAGAAAACTTAAAAAAATAATATTTATTTTATATTTATAAAAATAGCAAAGAAAAAAAATAATGTCAAGAAAAAAACAGCCGAAAAATACCTAAAATTAAAAAAAAATCAAAAACTTGACAAACATTAATTTTTGTTGTAAATAAATAAAATAATTATGAATTTTTTATGAAATCCACATAAAGTTTTGGATGATCTTCACTTTTCAACCAACCGATACAAAGTGAAATCGCTTGTTATTTGCCTTACCTTTTCTATTCCAAGCCCAGCTTCAGCCAAACGCTTGCTGTTTAAATAATCAATATCTTTTTGCGGCAAAGTAAAATTATAATAATACACAGGCAGCAGTTCAACGAGATTGGCATACTTCGCAACCATTCTTTTATCATCAAACAATCCGACAATTACCTTGCGCTCCGGAAAAAACAGTTTATCATGATAAAAAGTTATGATCGCTGAATTATTTTCAGTTAATTTTAAAACTTGATTGTATTCCGTCCGGCTTTCTTTTTGGCGCTGAGCTAAAAATATCAAGCCCTCTTCCGAGCCGTGCAAAACAAACGATAATGATCCGTAAAAAAATATTATTAAAAAAATTATTCTTAAACTGATATAATAAAACTTCTTATTTATTTTATATGAAAACAAATTTAAATTTTTTCTTTTTTCTTGATAGAATTTATTGCAAAGCGAAATAATCGCGCGAGTAAAACGCATCACAAACAAGCTGGCAAAAGGCATTGCTCCCAAATAAATCGGCAGCCAATAGCGGGTGTAAGAATTGCCGATTGTGCGCCTGCTCTTATCCGGATTATCATAAAATTCCCAGCTGCCGTAATATATAATCAATATTCCGGAAATTATTAATAAAGAAAAAACGAACAGCCAATGCCTTTTTTTGTATTTGCGGAAATTTATCAAAAATATAATCGCGCCAATAAGAGCCGCCCAAAAAAGCCAGGAAAACATTTGCGCGAAATAAATAACTGCCATATTCGCGCTTTGGCGGGGATGCAGTCCGAAATAGAAAACAAAATTTTTAACTTTATTTAATAATTCCCCGTACAAAGAAAAGTCGCCGTTAACGGTTGAGCCGGCTAAATCGGAGCTTGCTTTGGCAATCGCCATGATTGACTGGTTCATTTCAGAATATCCGCCCAAATAATACGAACCATAAAGCGCTTTATTAAAATGCAACGCAGGCAAAATAGCAATTAGCAAAAAAGCAAAATAAACAATCAAGCGGCTAAACCCTATTTTTTTAATATTAAAAATCCATAAAAAAACAAGCATAGGCAAAAGCCATAACAACTCGGAAGAGCGGACTATTATTGTTAATCCCATAAAAGCGCCTGCTAATCCAGCGAATAAAAAATCCAAATAATAATTTTTATTTTTTTTACCCCGTAAAGAAAAGCTTCTGACGAAGTCGGAGGTGTGATATTTTATCGCAGTCTGTGGTTTAATGCCACCGACAAGCGATACCTTTCCACGGGGTTTATTATTCTTAAAAAAAAATTTTATTCTTTTTGCCAGTTTAATTTTGTTTTTTGATTTATTTTTTAAATATTTAAGCCGTCCGCGAGTAAAAAGCAGGCTGTAATACAGGCTAATAATCAAAAAAACAACAAACAAGACATTATGAAACATGCTTCTGGCCGCGAAATAAATAAAAGGCGGAAAAACCGCCAGCATTGAAGCCGAAAACCAAGCATTGCTTTTATTAAAAATTCTTTTAATTAACAAATAAAAATAAATAATGCCGAGCGATGCGAAAAAAGGCGTTAAATACGGAATAACTTTATATCCGAAAATTGAAGCGATTTTTCCATAAACCAATATTATTCCCAAAAAACTAACCGGCTTTAAACTGCCGTAATCCGAGCGAAAACTGCGCGGATGCATTAT
>JAGLLI010000077.1 GCA_023140595.1 Candidatus Parcubacteria bacterium | reverse complement strand
AGCGATGTCATGGGTTCAGCGGAAGCAATTGAAGAGTCTTTAATGAAAATAAACACGGACATGGCGCAAGCAAAAATTATTTTCAAAGGATTGGGAAATATTGCCGAGGGAGATATTAAGCGAGCGGAAGCGGTAAATGGAAAAATTATCAGTTTTAACGTAAAAACGCCGCCTGCGATAGAAGAATTAGCGCGCGAAAAAAATATCGTTATTAAATCATATTCAATTATTTATGATTTGATTAATGATATAAAAGAGGAAATGCAAAAAATTGTTGAGCCGACTTTTACTCGCGTTGATTTAGGCAAATTAAAAGTGCTGGCGATTTTTCGAACAGACAAGGGCGGGCAAATTTTGGGCGGAAAAATTATTGAAGGCAAGGCAGAAAAAAAATCTTTAGTTGATATTTATCGCGATAAAGAGTTTATTGGCAGCGGCGAACTTATCGGCTTGCAATCCGGCAAACAGGATGTCAATATTTGCGAAACCGATGAGGAATGCGGATTGCAATTCAAGGGCAGCGGCATAATTCAAGAAGGCGATGTTCTTCATTTCCATAAGCAAGAAAAAATTATTAGCAAAATATAACTTTAGTAGAGAGTTATAAAGTAAAAAGTTAAAAGTTAAAAAAATGTCTGACAGAATGTTAAAAATAAATGAATTACTCCGGCAAGAATTGGCAATTTTGGTTTCCAGAGAAATATATTTGCCTGATGGGCTTATTACCGTTACCAAAGTTAAGTGTTCCCCTGACCTTAAAAACGCTTTTGCGCGGATTTCAGTCTTGCCGGAAAATTTTTCAGGATCTGCGTTAAGCGAACTAAAAAGCCATAACGCGCTTTTTACCAAAGAATTAAGAAAAAAATTAAATTTAAGAAAAATCCCCCGTTTAAAATGGGAAATAGACCAGCAAGAAAGATATGCCCTAGAGATTGATAAAACTTTTGCTGAAATAAAAAAAGATGCTCTTAATTAACCACTACATTAAAGCCTTGCATAAAATTTTTAAAGCCGATAACATTCTGCTTGTTACGCACAATCGTCCGGACGGCGATGCTCTGGCATCAATCGGAGTTATGTCCGAGCTTTTAGTCGGAATGGATAAAAAATTTACAGCCTATTGCGAAGATCCAGCGCCGCAGCATTATAATTTTTTGCCGCATGTTGAAAAAATTGTTACTGACAAAGCTGAATTAAATTTCGCGCAATTTGATTTGATTATCGCGCTTGACTGCGGCAGTCTTTCGCGGACAACGCTTGTTAATGAAATAAGCAATCGCGATAAAAATCAGTTTGTTATAGAATTTGACCATCACCCAAAAGTTGATGATTATTCCAATTTGGAAATCCGCTATCCGCAAGATTCTTCCACCGCTGAAATTCTATATTATTTTCTTAAAGCAAATAATATTAAATTTAATAAAAATTTCGCTAACTGCATATTAACCGGAATTTTAACTGACACGGGAAATTTTTTATATCCATCAACAACAGAAGCGACTGTAAAAATCGCTTCTAAAATGCTTTCATACGGCGCGCGCTTTCCGGTCATTATGGAGCATACCTGCCGAAACAAGAGCATTAATGGCATGAAAATTTGGG
>JAGLLI010000076.1 GCA_023140595.1 Candidatus Parcubacteria bacterium | reverse complement strand
TTAAGAGAAGAAAAAGACGGCAAGCTCAAAGGCTCGTTAAGAACATCCAATCCCGACATTGACATCTCACTACTAGCCGCCAAACTGGGCGGAGGCGGACACCCAAAAGCATCAGGGTTTGTGGTTGACGGACAACTGGAAGAGACGAAGACGGGGTGGAAGGTGGTTTAATAAATAAAATAAAAAATATATGAAAATATTAGTTGTTGGAAGCTGGCACAAAGAAAAAGCAATAAAATATATTTCTCAAGCGCAAGAATTAGGCAAGTCTTTGGCTGAGAGAGGACACATTTTAGTCGCATCGCCAAACTCTGGATTTCAAGGTTTGGTTGTTAAAGCGTACAAACAAAATAATGGTTCTGAATTTATCGGATATTATCCCAAATTAAAATTAATGGATAAATTTGGCGAAAAAGTTTTAGTAGAGCCGGATACTAAAATTTATACCAAGCAAGACTACCCAACGCGAAATCTCTTACAAATAAAAGGGAGCGAAGCGGTTATTGGAATTACAGGCGGATTTGGAACCTTAACTGAATTAATAGCAACTTTTTATGACTATAAACTTCCAGCCGTTTTTTACAAAGGAAGCAGTCAAATTATTGATAAATTTATTAAAGCGGAACCGGATTTTGCAAAAAAAATTAATTATGGAAATGATATTGAGGATTTGTTGAATTATCTTGAGGATATGAGTATAAAACAAATTATTAAAAAATCTTAAATCACGCCCCGAAGGAAGTACCCTTGGGGTATAAATCAAAATTTATGCAATTAATACCAACAGTTATTGAAAAAACAGGGCATGTGGAGCGCGCTTATGATATTTATTCCCGGCTTTTAAAAGACCGGATAATTTTTTTAGGCGAGGCAATCAGCGACCATGTCGCGAATATTTTAATAGCCCAATTTCTTTTTCTTGATTCCGAAAGCAAAGGCAAAGATATTAAATTTTATATTAATACTCCGGGCGGATCGGTTAGCTCCGGCATGGCGATTTATGATACCATGCAATATGTTAAATCCGATGTATCAACAATCTGCATCGGCATGGCGGCTTCCATGGGCGCCACTCTTTTGGCAGCGGGCGCCAAAGGCAAGCGTTTTGCCTTGCCAAATTCCGAAGTTATGATTCATCAAGTAATGGGCGGAACCGAAGGACAAGCCAGCGATATTAAAATTCGCGCCGAGCACATTTTACAAATCAAAGATCGCTTAAACAAAATTTTAGCCAAGCATACCAAGCAAAAAATCACCACAATTGAAAAAGACACCGACCGCGATCGCTTTATGACCGCGGAAGAAGCGAGAAAGTATGGGATAATTGATAAGATAATTTCTTAAATAAAAAATCGTAGGGAACAAAAATTTTTGTTCCCTACGATTTTTTTATTTTAAAATTTCCCACAACACTACCTCCGCGCTTTTTTTCCAAGATTTTTGTTTTATTATCTCCATGCCTTTTTCTATCAAATTCTTGACTAATTTTTTATTACGCACAAGCTCATTTATTTTTAAAGCTAAATTATTAAAATCGCCCGGTTTAAAAAACAGCGCCGCATCTTTGCCTAATTCTTTCATCACTTTAATATCGGCAACAATCGCCGGAATCTGAAAATCAAAAGCTTCCAACAAAGAGATTGAAGAACCTTCCAGTACCCCCGGATGCACAAAAATAGAACTTGTTTTCAATAATTCTCGCTTTTTCTCTTCACTCACAAAACCCAACATCTCAATTTTATCTTGAATATTTAATTTTTTACCCAAAGGGTGCCCCGCAGGAAATACCCTTGGGGTGCACTTCGTAATCAAAGTTTTTATTTCATCAGCTCCATACCCATTCGCGCCCGCCAAAATCAACTTCCATTCCGGATTATTTTGAGAAAATTTTTTAAAAGCCCCAACCAACACATCAACCGACTTTTTCTTCTCTATCCGCCCAACATAAAGAACGCTTTTATTTTTTCGAAATCCGCCAGCCCGAGGCTGGTCCGCCTCGGGCGGAAAATCCGACATCCGACATCCGACATCCGAAACATATCCCATCGGCACACAAACAACCACATCTTTTGGCAAACCATAATATTTAACAATCTCATCACGAGAATTTTCTGATACTGTAAATATTTTTTTAGCGCGCTTAATATTTAATTTTGTCGTGTAATTTTGGATTAGCCTTTCTTTAAAACTATATTTTTTAGGGTTTGATTTAAAAATTACATCATGAATGACGGCAAAACTTTTTTTAGGAGCGTTTTTCGGAATATAATATGACGGCGTAAAAAAATATTTTGGCGGCGAATTAAATAATTCTTGGTTTAATTTTTTTCTTGTCCAATTTTTACCATAAGGAATTACTTTTTGCATGCCAAGCGGTAAAGACTGAATTGTACGCGGAGTATAAACGCGAACTCGCAGATTCTTTTTTAAAGTTAATTTTACCAGTTCAGTGATAATATTTTTTGAATACACTTCAACTCCGGTTCTTCTTTGTTCACAGATGAAACGCGGATCTTCCCAGCGTGAAGCGTCAATTCCAAGCACCGGGATATTGGGATTGTTTTTATTGATAATATTTTTAAATTTTCTAAAAAATTCCTGAGAACGATATTTTTGCGCGTGTTTAACGCAAATATCTTTCTTGGATTCGCACCATTCTTTTGTCATTTTATTAATTCCACAAACAACATCTTCGCGTTTAGGGTTTGCCGGAATTAAAATTCCGGTCTCGCCGTCAACAGTAGATTCTATTAATCCGCCTTCTTTAACTCCCAAATAAGGCTTGCCGGCGGAATTGGATTCCAAATGCGTCATTCCTGCATCTTCGTCCATGGGAATATAAATTACTGCTCGGCATCTGCCGACTAAATCAAATAATTTTTCATCGTTTACCCAGCCTAAAATTTGAATATTTTTTGCTTTGCTAACGATTCTTTTTACGGTTTTCAAACGCGGACCGCCGGAACAAATAATTAATTTTTTATCAGGCATTTTTAAAAAAGCTTCAGCAATCAATTCTATCCGCTTAGCTTCATCAACTCGTCCGAAAGATAAATAGTAATCGCCAAGTTCAATCCATTGAAATTTGCTAGTCATTACAGGCGGCCAAATAACCGCGCTGGCGTCGCTTTTTGTATGATTTTTAATACGAGCGCGAATGTTATTGGAATTTGCAATATTAATATCAAATTTAGAAATGGCGCGCAAATATAATTTTTTCCAAAATAAGGTAAACACCGCGTATGCCGGACGCAAAATTAGCGGATACATTTTTTTACTGACCTCATATTGATCAAAAACCCTTCGCGGAGTAGTATGCGTATAAACTATTTTCAAAGCATCTTTCCTTGAATGACGCGCGACTACCTCTGTGGCGGCCTGCGAAGACGCAATCAATATATCATAATTTTTAAAAATATCTCGCTTTAACCAAAAAAGCCCGCGCAACCAAAAAAAACGAATCCCCCTGATATTTACAATTCGCTTGGTTAAGGGTATTAGCTTGTTCCCGAGTTTTTTTTGATATTCAGGAAAAGTGTCAGAATTTGCATAAGCGGTAATAAAATCAGCGCCCAATTCAATCGCCAACAACAAAACCGTTCTTTCACCGCCTCCGCACCAGCCAAGATGGTCGTGGACTATTGCTATTTTGGGAGTTTTGTTTTTTGTATTATTTATATTTTTAAATTAAAATCTATATAATTCAATAATTCTTGCTTAAGATTTTTTTTAATCCAATTTTTTTGGTCAACAGATACGAGTTCACCTAATCCTTGCAAAACATTTTTTTGGTTTAAATTTTTTTCAACGTAAGCGCGCAAAAATTTTAAATATTCTTTAATTGATTTTTTTGTCGCTTTCTTTATGATCTCCTGATTAAATTCATATCCGTTTTTCCAAAAAAAATAAAGATCAAAAAAATCTCTATTTACGGCAGTTCTGCGGCCTGTGGCGGCAAGAAGCTTATGCGCGAAAGAATCTTCTATTGTCATGCACTTTATATCTGTTCCGTAAAGATTTTTAAATTCATATTTATTTTGATAAACAGTCCTTTTGGAAATTTCTATTTTAAGATTGCGCTCTCCGTCTTTATAATTAAGCAAGGCAAATAGCGTGTAGTTTTTATTATAAATATCAGAAATTTTGCCATAAGGCTTTAAAATTTTCTCTATTTTTTTTAATACAATATTCTCTTTTGCCGCATCTAATAAATCAAAGTCCAAGTCAATTGAAAAACGTTCCAAGTTATAAAAAAAATACAGCATTGTTCCGCCTTTAAAGCCTAAAATAAAACCTAAGTCCGAGCTATAAATATTGCGCAAAATCTCAAACATTATTTTTCTGTGTATTTTTTGATCAAGCATTTTTTTTAATAAATTTTATAATTTTTTTAATTTCTTCCTGCGTTCTTTTATTATAAATTTTGGAAATATTTTTAAGTTTTTTAATATCAACATTTCTTAAATTATCAAAATAATAATTAGCCGTTAAATACACTCTGTCGGCAATCGCTCTTTCTGTTGAAGCTATGTTGTAGGTATTTTTATTTATAATGCCAGACGGATTAAACAAGATTTCTTTTTTTAATTTAAAATAATTAAATTTAATTTTATTAACTTCAAATTGAACGGTATTATCTGATAAAGAATATACGTTGCTAGAATAATCTTGAAAAATTACAGCGTTTTTTTGCAAAACAGTCTCCAAACTTATATAAGACGGTTTTTTAATTTTACTGGCAAGCTCAAAAATGTTATAATCTTTATTGATAGCGTAAAGTCCGCGTTTTATTCTAAATATTTCCTCGCGCTTAAAAAGACGATTTATAACTATTTTTAAATAATCTTTATTTTGAATCTGCCAAATCTGCCTTAAATCATCAACACTGAATACTGTTTTATTTGTAATAATTAACTGTTTTAAATACATATATCATCTATAAGTTATCATTTTTGATTACCTACTAATGATAGTATATCAGATATATTTTAAATTGTCAAGGGTTGGGTTGTGATTTTTATAAAAATTAACCTAGCATTGACATAAATTTAATTATATGCTATGATTAAAAATTAAAAACAACGCAACTGTAAATAAACAAAACAAACATAAGGAGGTGTTCCATGATTATATCACCTGATTTTTGCGCATGTGGCTCCAGAAGAGAACTAAAGGTGGAGCTGTTTGGCGGGAACTATCGGTTTAAGGATCCCAAAAAGCGAGATAAATATTTTTTATTGAGCTGCGGTTCATGCGGTCAATTTTGGGAAAAATCAAATGAAGGCGCGCTTATGCGCGCAGTATCAAAAGATGAGGTGGAGAAAACGAAGCCAGACAAACTCGGCTTTACTATATAAAGTCCATCTGATTAAATATCGAAAGACTGACTGCCTAGGAAAAATTAAAAAAGGCAAGTTTTGCGCCTTGGAGCAAGACAAAGGTCCTGGTTTATAAGAGGACACCTACATATCGCAAAGTCCTCTTTTTTGTTTGTTAAATTTTTTATTAAATTTGTAAATTTGTAATATTTTATAACCCTTTAACCCTTTTTTTATACAACTCCAAAACATTTTCAAACAACATTGCAATCGTAATCGGTCCGACTCCGCCCGGAACCGGTGTTATAAATTTTGCCCTTTCTTTAACATCATCAAAATCAACATCGCCGTAAATTTTTCCTTGCTCGCGTGTAATGCCAATATCAATAATTACAGCATCTTTTTTTATCATATCTTTTTTTATAAACTGCGCCTTGCCAACAGCTGTTATTAAAACGTCAGCTTCTTGTGTTTCTTTTGATAATTTTTTTTCATCCGGTTTTATATTTTGCGCTTCAGCTCCCAAACACGACAAAACGCCAACTAAACTTTTGCCAAAAATATCAGAATTCGCCAATATACAAATTTTTGTATTTTTTATATCAAATTCAATCCCTTTTAAAATTTTAAGTACAACTTTAAATAACGGCGGCATTGCCTCTTTATGATTGCGAGCATGCAAAAGTTTTTTTAAATTATCAGGATGAAAGCGATCCACGTCTTTTCGCGAATCAATCGCTAAAATTATTTTGTCAGTGTTGTAATTTTTCGGAAGTGGAAGCTGGACTAAAATCGCGTCAATTTTTTTATCTTTATTTAAATAATCAATCGTATCAAGAATTTCAGACTCAGGAGTATTGCTCGCGCATTTATAAATATGAGTATCAATGCCGACTTTTTTCGCTTCCTTTTCTTTTAAATCAACATACAATTTTGAGTCATTACGGTTTCCAACCAAAATAATCGCCAAATTAGGGCGCTTATTATCGCCAAACTCAGATATTTCTTTAGCGATTTTATCTTTAATTTTTTCAGCAATTAATTTGCCGTTGATGATGTTTGTCATAATTTTTTTTATATTACAAAAAAGAATCTGGAATCGGAAATTCCAAACAAAGTTTTTTTACTTCATCACGGATACTTTCCAGTACTTCAATTTTTTGCCTATTCGCGATCGCGCTGTCAATCCACGCGGCAATGCGTTTAATTTCATCTTCTTTCATACCGCGCGTTGTAATTGCCGGAGTGCCAAAACGCGCGCCCGAAGGATTCATCGGCGGATTTGGATCATTTGGAATGGTAGAACGGGAAATTGATATGCCGATTCTATCCAAAATCGTTTCCGCTTCTTTACCGGTTAAACCCTTGCTTGTCATATCAACGACAAGCAAATGATTATCAGTTCCGCCTGAAATTATTTTATAGCCTTTTGTTGTCAATTCTTTTGCCAAAACCTGCGCGTTTTTAATTGTTTGCTTGGCATAATCTTTAAAATTATCCGCCAGCGCTTCTTTAAAAGCAACCGCTTTGGCCGCGTTTATGTGGTCATGCGGACCGCCCTGCATTCCCGGAAAAACCGCTCTGTCAACTTGCGCGGCGTATTCTTTTTTGCACATTATCATGGCGCCGCGAGGACCGCGCAAAGTTTTATGAGTTGTGGTTGAAACAACATCAAAAATTGATACAGGGTTATCCATAGCTCCTGCCGCAATCAATCCTGCCGTATGGGCGATGTCTGCGAAAGCATAAGCCCCGACTTCATCTGCGATTTCCTTAAACTTTTCCCATTCAATTTCCCGTGAATACGCCGAATACCCAGCTACAATCATTTTCGGCTTTTCTTTTAAAGCAATTTTTCTTACTTCATCCATATCAATCTTTTCCGTTTTCGCGTCCACTTCGTATTGAACAAAATTATACAACATGCCGGAAAAATTCACGGGGTGTCCATGCGACAAATGTCCGCCATGATCAAGTTTAAGCCCAAGCACTTTATCGCCCGGTTTAATAAACGCGAAATACACGGCGGCGTTTGCCGGGGATCCTGACAAAGGCTGAACATTAATATGTTCTGCGCCAAATAATTCTTTTGCCCGCTCAATTGCCAAAGTTTCCGCCTCGTCAATAACTTGATTTCCGCCATAATATCTTTTGCCAGGGTAGCCTTCGCTGTATTTATTTGTCAAAACAGTTCCCATTGCTTCTAAAACGCTTTTAGAAACATAATTTTCCGAAGCAATCATCTCCATTTCTTCAGCTTGCCTTTTTGATTCATTATTTACGATTTGCATAAGCTCCGGATCTTGTAATGTTAAATTTTTATAGTCCATATGTGTTTTTAATTAAAAATTTTATTAGTTAATATTATAATATTAGTTTAATTTAGGTTTATTGTCAAAGTTGAAAAAATTTATGAAAAAATTTAAAATCGCGTCACCCTAACGCTTGTGTTAATATATAGATAAATTTTTTGTTTGAATAAAAATTAGCCACCGATTTTACTCGGTGGCTTTAGTTAAAACTTTCTCTTATAATTTTACGGCTTCAATAGTAATATTAATATTGTAATCGTCGATTCTCTTAAAATAAACATTACATATTTCGTCTTCAATTTTAAGCGATTCTGTAATGTTATTAGCGTGTTTTACTAAGCCACTATAATCGCCCTGAAAATCTGTAAATACAATCTGCGCAAAGTTATGTGCAGCCCTTGTAAAATTAATGGCCTCGACAATAGCTTTTGTTAAATCAGCTTCACGCTCAATCTTATTACCGCTATATTGAGCGCAAAGAATCAACGGTTTACGTTGAATTATTAATGCTTGTACTAATTCCATAATTACCTCCTTTTTTAAAAATCCTCATTAATAGTAAAAAATTACTTTTTTTGATTTTAAAAAACAATTTAATTTATATAAATACTACTTTAAACATATACTTTTGTCAAATTTTTGCAATATTTTTTAATTTTTAACCCTTTTCACCATATAACCCCCACCCAACCGATAACCAAGCTTCCGATAATACCCCCTAACCCCAACCCCTGAAATCACAACAATTTTTTTATAATTATTTTTGCGCGCGATTTTCTCTGCCTCAGCCAATAATTTTTTACCAAGACCAGAATGTTGAATTTTCTTGTTATTGCCAACCGAAACCAACTCGCCATAAACATGAAGCTCGCGGATTATAGCAGTATTATTATATTTATTAAATGGCACGAGGTTGCTTCGTTCCGCTGTCGCTCCACTCGCAATGACAGTATTAGGCAACCGCAACCGGCAAAAGCCATAAAGTATTTTCCTGTCTTTTGATTCAAAGGCGATAAAATATTCCTCTCCGCCAGACGCGAAATAATTCGTAATTCGCATTTGGCAATTCGTAATTGAAGCGCGCTCGCGCGCTTCCCTGCATCTAATACACCGGCACTTCACTCCCTCGTCCTTCATAATCTGCCGTAAATTTGTTACCAAATTTCCGGCGATAATTGATTCGCCCGGAATGTCGCGAATTAAACGAATAATACGGACATATTCAGGAACAATACTTTTGCATTTAATAATCAAATTCCGCAAAACTTTATCAGAATACGGCTTGTATTTTCCCTGCTTCCACCACAGGTAAAGCAAACTTCCGCGAGTGACTACAGTCGGATAAAACTTGATTTGATCCGGCTGAAAGCGCTCGTCGGAAAATAAAGTTTTAAACATTTTAAAATCTTTGGCAGGCGTTGCGCCGGGCAGTCCGGGCATCAGATGATATGTTACCTTAAAACCGAATCGCTTAAGCAAAGCAGTCGCGTCCGCAATTTCTTTAACTCCATGCCCGCGCTTATTTAATTTTAAAATTTCATCATCCAAACATTGAACCCCGATTTCAACGCGCGTACAGCCAAACTCGCGCATTTCCAATAATTCCTTTTCATCAATATAATCCGGCCGCGTCTCCAAAGTCAAACCGATAATTTTATATTTCGCTCTTTCATTTTTCTTTTGCTCAATCGATAAGTTTTTTTTAAGTTTATTTATGCTTAAATTTAAATTATACTTTTGACTTTCACCCGTCAAGCGAGCACAAGTTATTTTTGACTTTTGACTTGCAAATTGATTTGCGGCAGCGAAACAATTTGCAATATACCAATATTTATATTTCTTGGGCAAATACGACCATGTTCCGCCAATCGCAATTAATTCAATTTTTGTCGGTTCATGCCCGTTGGCAATCAGCGCGCGCAAACGGTCTTGCACTTGAACATAAGGATTATAATTACAGCGAATCGCGCGCATTACCGCCGGCTCGTTAGACAAATAACTTTGCGGCACATTTTTTTCAGTCGGACAATAAGCGCATTTGCCCGGGCAAGGATAGGGTTTTGTCAAAACCGCTACCGGCGCGATGCCGGACATTGTGCGAACCGCGCGTTTTTTTAAAAGCCTTTTTAAATTATTAAAATCTGAATTTTTATATTTTTTATTATTTCCGCCTTGGGTTGGTAATTCTTTTAAAATTTCAGGATTGCTAAAAATGCCAAGTTTATATTTTTTGGCAATTTTTCTTTTAATTTTCATTAAATCTTTGCTCGTTTTAATTTTTGCAGCCAAAAGCTCCGCAATGGCTTGTTTTTTTTGTGTATTGTCTTTCATTTGTTGTGTAATAATTTAACTATTAAGAATAGGGCAGTGTCCTGTTCCTACATATTTATATTTAAACATATCCGGCCGAATAATTCAAACTTTTAAAAACTAATCTGTGGATAACTTTGCTTATTTATAATATTATCAAATTATTTAACAAATTTTTAGCCAATATTAGTTATTTGACATATTATTTGGATATGCTATTATATTAATAAGGATTGAAAGTTCATTTGAAGTTTATCGGGGGAAGAGTATAGATTAATGGGTATAGCCTTAATTCTTTATTAAAGAGTTAGAGCCATACCCAAAAATCTTCTCAACAAAACCCCAAAAAAATACCAACCACAAAATACCACACCCACCCAAAAAACAACACCATACTTACCCTCTCTCTCCCAACCACCTACAAAAAAACAAACTTCAACTCAACAAAAAAGCACTTTCAGTCCTTTTTTATTTCCAAAAAATTTTTATAATAAAAAAAGGTTCTGCTCGCGCGGAACTTTTTTTGTATTTATTTTATTGTTTTTTCTCTAACTGTTTAACTTTTCTTTTTAAAAAATTAATCTCAATTCGCATTTTTTGTAAATCATTATTAAAGGCAGCCAAATCTTCATTATTTGTGTTTATAGTATTATCAATTTTTTCCTCCAGTCTTTCAAATTTTTTTTCAAGCTCTGCTAAACCGCGGGAAATATTGTTTATTTCATTAATAATTTCATCAAATTTTACATCCTGTTTGGCAAAACGCTTGTCAACTTCATTAAAACGTTTGTCAATTTCCGCAAAACCTTTTTGAACGGCAATTGCCAAATTATCAATAGCCGTTTCAAGTCTATCAGTTTTTGTTGTTACTTTTTTATTAGGCATATTATGTAATCAATTTTATTTTCTTTTTGATAATATAATTATATAGCTTTGTTTATTAGGTGTCAAATTTTGTTGCAATCCCATTTAAAATAAGCTAAACTATTACAATAGCATAAGACATTTAATTTTTAATACCAAAAATAATCTATGTACTTATTTTTTGACACAGAAACAACCGGATTGCCAAAAAATTGGCAGGCGCCGATTACGGATTCTGATAACTGGCCAAGGCTTGTGCAATTGGCTTGGCTTATTTGTGATGATAAAGGCAATGAGTTAAGCGGTGAAAATTATATAATTAAACCGGAAGGATTTTTAATTCCCATTGAAGCCGTCAATGTTCACGGCATCTCAACTGAGAAAGCGCTGGAAGAAGGAAAGGATTTGCAAAACGCGCTTAATGATTTTTCCAGGACAATAAACAGTTCAAATGTTTTGGTCGCGCATAATATTAATTTTGATATTAAAATCATCGGCGCGGAATTTTTAAGAAAAGATGTTATTAACAATTTAGAAAATATTCCAAAATTTTGCACCATGCAAACAACAACAAACTATTGCCAAATTCCGCACGCAAACAACGGCAACGGCTATAAATGGCCCAAGTTAACAGAACTGCACATAAAATTATTTGCTAAAGATTTTTCAGGCGCGCATGACGCATTGGCAGACGTAAAAGCCTGCGCGCGGTGTTTTTTTGAATTAAAAAAGAAAAATATTATTTAAAAAAGAAAAATATATGCCAATCAATCCAAGCATTTTTAAAGCCTATGATATTCGCGGAATTTATCCGGATGATATCAATGAAAAAGCCGTTTATAATATCGGGCGAGCCGTTATTTGTTATACTAAAGCGGATAATGTTGTTATCGGCAAAGATTGCCGGCTCTCATCTGACAGGCTGGAAGAAAAAATGATTCAAGGAATCATTGATCAAGGCGCTGATGTGATAAAAATCGGCATGGCGACAACGCCAATGGTTTATTATGCTTCCGGCACATTGGCAGTTGATGTCGGCGTAATAATAACCGCTTCTCACAATCCAGCGGAGTATAACGGAATGAAACTTTGCCTTAAACAAGCAATTCCGATCGGCGAAGGCTCTGGCATGGAAGAAATTAAAGCTCTGGCAGTAAACGGCGTATTTCCAAAAGCAGACAAACAAGGCGCGGTTAGTGAAAATTTTAATTTTAAGCGGCAATATCTAGATCATATAAAAAGATTTTTCAATGTTAATACCGATAAAAAACTAAAAATAGTTTTTGATTTTGCCAATGCCATGGCCATAATTGATAAAAAGGTTTTTGATGAGTTGCAAGATTTTATTGAGCCGATTTATTTATATGACAAATTTGACGGACGTTTCCCCAATCATGAAGCCAATCCGCTAAAAGCGCAAACTTTGGAAGAGTTGCAAAAAAAAGTTTTGGGTACAGGCGCGGATTTAGGCATTGCCTTTGATGGCGATGCTGATCGCGTCGGTTTTATTGATGAAAAAGGCGAAATTATCCCAATGGATTTTATTACCGGTATGATTGCTAAAGAAATATTAAAAAAACACCCAGGCGGATTAGTATTGATAGATTTAAGAAGTTCAAACGCGGTTAAGGAATATATTGAAAACGCGGGCGGGCGCGTTGACCTTTGCCGTGTCGGGCATTCATTAATAAAAAAACAAATGCGCGCGGAAGGCGCGGTTTTTGCCGGCGAACTTTCAGGACATTATTATTTTGACGAAAATTACAAAGCGGAATTATCCAGTCTCGCAGCCATCATGATAATGAATTTAATTAACGAAAGCGGAAAAAAATTATCTGAGCTAACAAAAGATTTAAAAAAGTATTTTCATTCCGGAGAAATTAATTCCGAAGTTACGGATAAAACAGCAGTATTTGTAAAATTAAAAGAAAAATATCAAAACGGACGTTTAAATGAGCTTGATGGTGTTCGTATTGATTTTGATGACTGGTGGTTTAACGTTCGCGCGTCCAATACTGAACCAAAAATACGCTTGAATTTGGAAGCTCATACCAAGGAATTAATGAAAGAAAAAAAAGATGAAATATTAAAAATAATAAGAAACTAAAAAAATATTATTTTAAAATTAAAAACAGGCGTTTGCGCCTGTTTTTTTATTTTTTATTAATTACATATATCTCTTCACAAATTTATTCAAATCAACTTCAAAAACGCGATAGGTTTTTCTGCCGAATTTTGCCACGCGCAAATCACCGCTGTTAATCCAGCGGTAAACCGTGCGAATGTTAACCTTTAACATTTTTGCCACTTCTTTAATTGTATATACATCGCCTTTGTTAAACATTATTCAATTGGTGTTAAAAATTAATCAAAATACATTTCATGCATCCGGTTTTCTTGGACTTAGAAGTCAGAGCCTATTTAATAATAAACAATGGCGAAATCGCTCGTTTATTTTAAACGGCAAAGTGGAGCATGGGGAAATGTTTCCACTTCAGGGGAAATTGATCATACAAAATTGCCAAGAAAACCGGGTGTTTAAAATCTATTAAATAACATAAATTAATGCTAATTTAATTTTACCATATTTATGTCACCATTGTCAATATTAATACAACATAATATACTAAAATTAATTATAATACTTAATAAATATCTATTGTCAAAATTTGTCTTGTTTTTTATTTTATATTAGTATATTTAAATAAAAATTTGACAACAAAAAAATACACATTCGCGCGTATTTTTTTAATAATTTTGATATTTTTATCTATTTTTTGTCTTCAATGCAAGCAACCCCGAAAATAAAAAATAAAAATAAAACTCCAAAATGAAGGCTCCAGAGCCAATGATCAAAAATTAATAAAATAATCAAAGAAATTATTAACGGTATTTTATAAATTTTCCCGGATTTTAATATATAATGGCTGATATATAATATTAAATACAAAAACAAAGCAATGCCGAATATCCCGATTTCGGCGGCGATTAATAAATAAACGTTATGCGCCGGATGATAAAAATAAGCGGGTCGGTCAGGATTTATTTTTGCCAGTTCAGTTGTGTAATTACCCATGCCAACGCCAATAAGCCAATTATCCCTAAACATATCAATGGCGGCTTTATTTGATTCCAGTCTTTCAATGTTTGATTTTTGTTCCAGACGACTCTCTCCTTTTACGCGCGTTAAAACCAAATTTTGAAAATTTGTAAATAAAATAAAAGCTAAAATTCCGGAAACTAAAATTATTTTTAATATTTGTATTTGTTTAAAGCGGTCTTTTTTTATTAAAGTAATAATTAAAATAGCAAATAAACTGACAGCAAAAGCAAGCCATGCCGCGCGGGAGAAAGTGAAGAATAAGGCAACTATTATAGTTGAGAGTAAAAAGTATAAAGTAAAAAGTATATATGAATAATTTGCGATTATTTTCGTATTTTTTGTTTCCGCTAAACGCGCTATTGTAATAACGGCAGCTATCGCCCCGATTGCGAGCAAGCCCCCAAGCATATTTGGATGATCAAGCGTGCCATAAGCGCGAAGCCAACGTTCGCCTAATCCCAAATTTCCGATTGCTTCCACTACTGAAACGCCGGACACTGATGGGTCGTGTTTGGCAATTCCCAGCCATTTATTTGCAAAACTGTTTTGGTTTAAAAATTGCCAAATTCCCAAAGACGCGGAAACAAAAATTCCCAAGAAAAAACCAGACAATAACTTTAAACGGCTATAATTCGCTTTTGCAATTAACAAGAAAAATCCAATTCCCAAAAGAAACCAAGCGTATTTATAAAAAGCGATTAGTTTATTATCGGCAAAACAGCAGGAAATAAAAACGGTTAATTCCAGACCAGCGAGAATAATTAGGAAATTTGTAATTTGTTTGTACTCGTTTGACGAGTGTAATTTGTAATTTGGGGTTTTTTTATTTTTAAATAAGTCAATGACAAATAACAATAAAACCGCTAACAAAATAATATCTGTCGCATACAGGCTAATTGTCCCGTATTCAAAATACCCGCCATTCAACTTGCCAGAACGAATAATCCATCTGGTTTGCAAAGGCAGTAAAAATACCAATAAATACAAACCGTATTCTGTTAATTTTTTTAAAGTAATTTTGCGCATATAAATATTTTTCTTTTATTTTAGCCTTGTTTTTTTGTTTTGGCAAGGTAAAATTGCCAGTTTAAAAATGGTCTGCTACTATAAAGTTATGTCAAACGCAAAACAAAAAAAACAAGAAATAATGGAGCTTTTGAAACTGCATTACGGTTTTGACGGTTTTCGTTTAGGGCAGGAGCAGGTGATCGATAATATTTTAAAAGAAGAATCAACGCTTGTTATTATGCCGACTGGCGGGGGAAAATCGCTTTGCTTTCAATTGCCTGCGCTGGTGCTGGACGGCGTTACTTTGGTGGTGTCGCCTTTAATCGCTTTAATGAAAGATCAAGTTGATAACTTGGAAAATATCGGTATTCCGGCTACTTTTATTAATTCTTCAATATCGCCTTCGGAAACTTCCATACGTTTAAACGCGGTTAAAAACGGAGCTTACAAACTTTTATACATAGCGCCGGAACGTTTTTACAGCCATGAATTTCTTAACGTCTTAAAAGATATAAAAGTAAGCTTGTTCGCGATTGACGAAGCGCACTGCGTCAGCCAATGGGGGCATGACTTCCGTCCTGCTTATTTGCGCATAAAAAACGCTGTTGAGCTTTTAGGCAATCCGACTGTAATCGCGCTTACGGCGACTGCCACTTTGGAAGTAAAAGACGATATCAGCAAACAGCTTGATTTAAAAAATCCTAAGGTTGTCGTTACAGGCTTTGCTCGGCCAAATTTGCAATTCGGCGTTGTTCAGGCAAAAGAAGCGCAAAAAAGCCAGCTTGTTCTTGACGCGATTGTTGGAGCGCCAAATGAATGCGGAATAATTTATGTTAGCACGCGAACGCGCGTTGATAATTTATTGCAATTTTTATTGGAAAATAATATTAAAGCGGCAGGATACCATGCCGGAATGGATGCCGAGGATCGCAAATGGACACAAGATGATTTTTTATCAGGAAAAATCAAAGTTATTATCGCGACCAATGCTTTTGGCATGGGCATTGACAAAAGCGATGTCAGATATGTGGTGCATTACGATATGCCAGGCACGATTGAATCTTATTATCAAGAGGCTGGACGCGCCGGACGGGACAACAAGCAAAGTTTCTGCTTATTGCTTTTTAATTCCCGCGACCGCGCTTTGCACGAATTTTTTATCAAAGGTGACAATCCGCCGGCGGATATTATTCGCGAAATTTATAATCTGCTTTTGTCTTATGAGTCTGACACGATTTTGATTACTTATGCAGAGCTATCCGACATGCTCTTGGATGACGCGCCTGACATGGCAATTGGCACCGGCTTGAAAATTTTGGAAAAAGAAGGCTATATCGCGCGTTCGCGCGAAAAAAAGAATAATTCGTATTTAAAATTTTTGCAAAATTTTCAAGTTATCAAAGACTCAATTGGAACGCGCGCAAAAAAACAGCTGGCGGCTTTGGAGGCTTTAGAAAAAAAATTCTCTGACGAACTCTTAGAAGGCTCTGAGCTTAACTTGGAAGAAATTTCCAATATTATCAATATTAAAAAAGAAACACTTTTGCGTTTGATAAAAAAATTGGTGGAAAATGGTTTTGCGGAGTATACACCGCCTTTTAGGGGAACGGAAATTAAAATTTTAAAAAGAGTTGATGCTAAAGACTTGAATATTAACACAAGCGCGCTTAAAGAAAAACTGCGAAGCGCTTATAAAAAATTGGACAGAATTGAAGAATACGCCTATACTTTTGGCTGCAGGCAAAAATTTATTTTAAATTATTTTGGCGAAGCCGATTCCGACGCTTGCGGAAAATGCGACTCTTGTTTAAGCGGCGGCGGATACCGGCGCAAACACGAAACGTCTCAAAAAAATTACACGACAAAAAAATTCAGTAAAAAAATTGAAACGGAATTTGTGTCCGCAAGTCCTGATAAAAAATCCGGACTAAACACAAAACTCACACAATTAGAAACGCTTAGCTTGCATCAAAAAGGCTTGTCAATTTCTGAAATTGCATTAAAAAGAGATTTAAGCGAGGCTGATGTGATCTTGCATTTGGATTTTTTGAAGGATAAGGGGATTATTTCTGAATAAATAACGCCTAGGCATGAATGCCAGGGCTAATCTGATAATTTTTTAAGCCCGATGAATCGGGCTATGTATAAAAACGCGGATAGAGATTATCCCGCTTTTAGCGGGATTAAAAAAACGTAGCCTAGGCATTAATGCCTAGGCGGTAAAGCGGGATAGCTTTGAAATTATATAATTTGTGTGTAAGGAAAATTATATTTTTTGTGGTTTATGTGTGAATACATTGATGTATAAATTAATTGTATTGACAAATTATTGATTTTGCATTACAATGAAATTAATAACAAAATTAACGCCAATAAAAAATATGAGTAAAGCAAATAATCAAATACAAGTAAGAATTGATTCTAAAACTAAAAAAGAAGCGCAAAAAATTTTAGAAAAATTAGGACTGGATATTAGCTCGGCGGTAAAAATGCTGTTTAAACAAATCATTAACACGGGAGGACTGCCCTATGAGATAAAAGACGAAAACGGATTTACTTTTAAAAAAAGCCAGGAATTAAAACAAGCTATTATTGAAGCGAAAACCAGTACGAAAAGTTTTAAGTCTGCAAATGATTTAATTAAGGATATTTTATCTTGATTTTTATGTATATTTTAAAATATTCAAAACAATTCAAAAAGGATTTAAAAAAATGCGCGAAACAAAATCCAAAATCAATCAATGAATTAAAAAAAATATTAAATTTATTAATATTGGGGAAAAAATTAGATGATAAGCATAGAAATCATCGTTTAAAAGGACAATTTAAAAATTGTTTTGAGTGTCATGCCAGACCTGACGTTTTATTGATTTATAAAATTGAAAAGCAAGAATTAATGATATTCTTGTTAAGAATTAGCTCGCATTCAAATTTATTTTAATTCTCAATAACCATGAACAAAAAAACTCAAAAAGAAATTTTAGATATTGTTAAAAAAAATTATTCTGAGATTGCCGCGCATTATAGCGAAACCAGAAAAAAAGAGCTTTGGCCGGAATTGATTGATTTAACAAAAAATGTTTTCGCTGGAGCGCGAGTGCTTGATGTTGGCTGCGGCAGCGGTAAACTGCTTAAAGTTTTGCAAGAGAAAAAAATTTATTATCTAGGCATAGATCCTTGCGCTGAATTATTAAAACAAGCAAAAGAGCAATTTCCGTGTTTTAAGTTCAACAAAGGCGATATTTTAAATTTAGGCGCGATTAACGAGCTTAATTTTGATTATGTTTTTTGTATTGCCGTCCTGCAGCATATTCCTGGAAAAGATTTGCAAATTAATGCCTTAAAACAATTAAAAAATAAACTAAGCAAAAACGGCAAAATAATTCTTTCCGTCTGGAACCTTTGGAATCAAAAAAAATACCGCAAGCTAATTTGGAAATTCCAGCTTTTAAAATTAATCAATAAAAATAAAATGGATTTCGGCGATATTTTGTTTGACTGGAAAAATCCGCAAGGCGAAAATATCAGCCAGCGCTACTACCATGCTTTTCGCTTGCTTGAATTAAAAAAAATAATCAAAAAAAGCGGGCTTAAAATTGAAAAAATTTATAAAGACGAGTATAATATTTATGCGATTTTAAAAAAATGAAACTAAACAGTGAACAATTTGAACAGCTTATTGCGGAAGCGCTTGACGAATTGCCGGAAAATGTTTTAGAAAAAATGCATAATGTGGTAATTACACAGAGCGATTTTCCAACAGAAAATCAGCTAGGTAAGCTTGAAAAAGATAATAAATTCAGCTTGCTGGGAATTTACGAAGGCTACGTGCAATCGCGCCGAACAAATGTCGGCGCTGTTTTGCCTGACAAAATTACTTTGTTCCGAGTGCCGATTATTAATTCTTGCTCTTCCGTTAAAAAATGCAAAAAAATTATCAGCAATACCTTAAAACATGAAATCGCGCATCATTTTGGTTCTGATGAAATTGGAGCGCGCAAGGTGGAAAAAAATCCAAAATTATGCTAAAATAAAAATATAACAAAATAATAAAAAATTTTATGGAATTTTTAAACAAGTACAATTTAAAATTTTTACAGATTTTAAAAATCGGCGGACTGGCGATTTTAGGCATAATCGTTTTGGTTTTTCTGTTTCGCATTGTCAGCTCTTCTTTTAATGCTTTAGACGGAACAATTTTAAGCTCGCCTAAAGCAGGCTTTGACAAGGGTATGTCTTTTGGGATGGAATCAGTTGGGTATAACGCGGATTATAAGATTAGTCCACAACTTTCCACGCGTAATGTCACTCCACCCCATTACAGGAAGGCAGTACCGGCAATACAGCCGAAGATTATGAAGTTACCGAGTATAGCAGCACTATTGAAACCCGAGATTTAAAAAATACTTGCGCGCAAATGTCAGCCCTAAAAGCAAAAAGCTATGTGATATTTGAAAATTCCAATCAATACGATACAGGTTGTCGTTTTTATTTTAAAGTTGAAAAAAAATATCAAGAAGAAATATTGGGAGTAATTAAAGCCTTAGACCCAAAAACTTTAACAGAAAATACCCGCACAATTAAGAGAATGATTGATGATTATACCCAAGAAGAAGATATTTTAAAAAAGAAAAAACAAACCATTGAAAATACTTTAAACAACGCGATTAATTCTTATGATGAAATCAGCCGTGTAGCTACGCAGGCGCGCGACGCGGAAAGTCTTGCAAAAATTATTGATTCTAAAATAAGAATTATTGAACGGCTTTCTCAAGAAAGAATAAATATTTCAGTTCAGCTGGATCGCTTAAGTCGCGCCAAAGCAGAACAGTTGGATCGGCTTAGCTACACATATTTTAATGTCAGCATTTATGAAAATAAATATGTTAATGTTGACGACTTAAAAGATTCTTGGAAAGCGGCTATAAAAAAATTCGTGCGCGATGTCAATAAAGTCTTTCAAGATGTCAGCATAAATTTACTGGCTGTTATTTTAATGATATTCCAATACGCTCTCTATATTTTAATCCTTATTGTAACCGCAAAGTACGGTTGGAAAATCGCGAAAAATATTTGGAATAGATAAAAATCAACCAAACCATTTTCTATAAATTTACTAATTTTAAAAGCGCGGATTAAAGATAAGTCCGCGCTTTGTTTTTTGCTTTAATATTTTATTAATGCCTAATCAGGACTGTAATTAGGAGCTTCTTTGGTAATTATTACATCATGTACATGGCTTTCGCGCAGACCGGCAGCGCTGATTTTAACAAACCTGGCTTTTTCTCTCAGTTCTTCAATAGTTTGGCAGCCGGTAATTCCCATACCAGATCTTAAGCCTCCAATAAGCTGAAAAATATTCGCGGAAAGCGCACCCTTGTATGGCACGCGCCCGACTATGCCTTCCGGAACTAGCTTGTCATCATCAATTTCCCCATTATGATAATATCTGTCCTTGCTTCCCTTTCTCATTGCTTCAATAGACCCCATGCCCCTGTATAGTTTGTAACTGCGGCCCTGAAAAAATATTGACTCGCCAGGGCTTTCCTCTACTCCGCCAAAAAGCCCTCCAATCATTACCACATGCGCGCCCGCTCCAATAGCTTTTGGAATATCACCTGAAAATTTTATCCCGCCATCGGCAATTAAGGGCACACCTGTTTTATTTGATATGGATCTGCAATTCATTATAGCTGTAACTTGAGGAATACCAGCGCCTGTCACAATACGAGTAGTGCAGATTGATCCTCCTCCTATTCCAATTTTTACTCCATCAACTCCTGCTTTAACAAGATCATCAGCGCCTTTTGACGTAACAACGTTGCCAGCAATCAGCTCAATGCCGCCAAAAGTACCTTTCAAAATTTTTACGGCATCTATAACATTTTTTGAATGTCCGTGGGATGTGTCTATTAAGATAACATCAGCGCCTGCGTTTAAAAGCGCTTCGGCGCGCTCTTCCATATCAGGACCAACGCCGATCGCGGCTCCAACCCTCAATCTGCCATTGCTATCCTTGCAAGCATTAGGATATTTTTTTATCATTTCAATATCCTTTATGGTTATTAATCCCGCAAGCTGTCCTTTCTCATCAACCACAAGAAGTTTTTCAATTCTGTGTTTATGAAGCAGTTTTTTGGAATCTTCCAAGCTAATTCCCTCTGATACCGTAACAAGATTTTCTTTGGTCATTACTTCTGAAACTTTTTTCTCCATATCGGTTTCAAATCTCAAGTCCCTGTTTGTTATAATTCCCGATATTATCCCTCCATCTGTAATAACGGGGAGTCCAGAAATTTTATACTCTTCCATAAGCTTAAGCACTTCACGCACCGGCTGGCCAGGATAAACAGTAACCGGATCAATTATCATACCGCTTCCTGATTTTTTTAC
Source organism: Candidatus Parcubacteria bacterium (assembly GCA_023140595.1). Lineage (GTDB taxonomy): Bacteria > Patescibacteriota > Patescibacteriia > Patescibacteriales > UBA12075 > JAGLYP01. Next base: position 4,029 of record JAGLLI010000076.1, on the reverse strand, counting down.
TTTATCTATCTCCAAAACCTGGCTTTTTATACTCATGTTGCGATGTATAAAACCTAATCCTCCTTCTTGTGCCATAGCTATGGATGTTCTGGCCTCAGTTACGGTATCCATTGCGGCGCTGACGATAGGAATATTTAAAGTAAGGTTTTTGGTCAAACGAGTGCTGACATTTACGTCTTTGGGTAACACATCGGAATAGCCGGGAGTCAGCAAAACATCTTCATAGGAATACGTCTCTTCAGGTGGTATTTTAATCATAAATAGTCCTCCTTCTTAAATAAAATATTAAAAATAAAATGATCAACCCCTCCAAAATTTATAAAAATATTAAAAAAATCTTAGCAGAAAATTATGAAAAAGTCAAGGGAAACACTATTTTTTTAAATTTTAACAAGTTTTCACTATCTCCCCAACAACCCCATCAAACAAATCCCTAATATTCTCATCTATCTCAATAACCGGCTTCATCTCAACCAAGGCTTTAACAAAATTTTTGTCATAAGGCAATTTGCCGATAATTTTTATTTTTTGCGTTTGCGCGAATCCTTCAATTTCCTTGCAATATTTTTTATTAATATCAAATTTATTAATTATTATTCCCTTATTAATATCAAAATGTTCAACAACGGACATAGCTCTTTTCATGTCAAATAAGCTTGCAGGCGTTGGCTCAACAACGAGAACGGCATAGTCGCTTCCGGAAACAGAAGCAATCACAGGACAACCGATGCCGGCGGCTGAATCTACCAGCATAATATCCGCATCAACGAATATGCTTTTGGCTTTTTCTTTAACTTTATTAACCAATTTTCCAGATCCTGATTCGCCGATATTCAGCTGGGACGAAACCAATTTAAAACCATATTTGGTTTTAGCATATCCGATTTTAGCGTTGTTGATTTTTTTTAATTTTATAGCGCCAACCGGACAAACAATCTCGCAAGCCCCGCAACCCTCACAGCCGAACTCTTTTAGCTTGGGCTTATTATTTATCCAGTCAATTGCTTTAAAATAACAAATATCAAAACACTTTTTACAAGCTATGCATTTTTTTAAATCAAACACTGCCTTTTCGTTTGTGGAAATATTTTCCCACTCAAAGAAATCTTTTTCTTCAATCCCGAAAATCAAACCCAAATTAGGCGCGTCAACATCGCAGTCCGCTAATACGATTTTATATTTTTTTGCTAATAAAATTCCCAAAGAGGCAACAATACTGCTTTTTCCCACGCCGCCTTTTCCGGAAAGAATGCTTATTTGTTTCATTTATTTACTAGGCTTATTACTCAAATGCGTTGGCTTATCCAATCGCTTTAATTTATTTTCTAAAAAATTATTTATTTCTTTTTTCGCGTTATTGCCTTGTACCGCGTAAATATCAATTAAATTATCCCTTAACGCGTAAAATGAAATTTCACCGATTTCTTTTGTTAGGACAATATCAATATTTTCATCTAACCCATTCTTGGCAACCGCAAGTCCTGCTCTTACTTTTTCATTGATATGAATATTATTTTTTACTTTAAAAGATAATATTTTTTTATTTTTAACAGTAACTAGTAAAAAATTTTTCGCTCGTCCAAAATGCTCTATTATTTTTGAATCTAGTCCATTGTCATCGTCTATAGGAATAAGTATTTTTAATACTTCCGCCCTGTAAGGCTCAGCGTGAATTGCCAAAGACTCAATTTCGGAAAATTTGCTTTTAATTTTTTCTTCAATTTCGCGCGCGATTTCATGCGCGCGCTTAACATTTATATTACCGGCTATTTTTATGGCAACTTCGCCAAAAATAAAAAGCCCGGACTGCCTTAATTTAAGCCTACTTACTTTTTTAACATTTTTTGTATTTAAAATTAATTTTTTAACATTTTGCTCCAAGTCTTTATCAAGACTGGCATCCATCAAGGAATAGACCGCGATTCTAGCATTTTGAAAACCGATTTTGGCAACCATAAAAGCCAAAATCATTCCAATAACGCTTTCAACATAGCCAATATTAAAATATGATAATAATATTCCGCCAAAAATAATCAAAGATGAAATCGTATCAATTTTTGATTCTTGGGCATTGGCAATCAAGCTTTGCGATTTTATTTCCTTGCCTACCTTATCTTCGTAAACAGCAATAAAATATGAAACTAAAGCTGACACAAGCGGAACCGCTAGTGCAATCATCGGGGCGCTTAATTCCGCTGGGCTAAACAGTTTATCATAACTTGCGAAAAAAATTTCATACGCGGCGTATAAAATAAACAAAGAGGCAATCAAGGCGGCAAAATTTTCCGCCTTAAAATAGCCGTAGGGAAATTTGTCGCTGTATTTTTTTTGAGAAATTTTTAAGCCAAACCAAGAAAAAAATATCGCCATCGTATCAACCGCGCTATGAACGGCATCGGCAAGCAAAAGAATACTGCCTGATAAAATTCCAGCCACCGCTTTGGCAATGGCCAAAAATATTGTCGCCCAAGTGGCAAGCATAGCCGTCCTCTGGCCTTTTTTTAAAATTTCTTCTTTTTTAGGCATTTTGAATATTTAAAAAACTTCAATCATTTTTCTTATACCCTCATCCTGAATCGGCCTTCCCTCTGCATATTTTTTGGCGATATCTTTAGAATAAGGAATCTCAGCCACAATTTTTACTCGCGCATCAGTAGCCAAATCATAAATCAAACCTTTATCACCAATATCCGCGCGGTTTAAAATTATTCCGGCTTTAATATTTAATTTTTGCAAAAGTTGTAGAATTAATTTAATATCATGCCGCCCCAAAGGCGTTGGTTCGGTTACGGCAAAGACGCGATTACACATTTCCAAGGCGGCGATTACCGGACAATGAATGCCTGCGGCTGTGTCAATAATTATATAATCGTAATTTTTTTTAATTTCTTGTATTATTTCATTTAACTCGTTTACCACAAACTCGGAAACCGGTTCATTGGTTTTTAACTCTCCTGATAAAAGATCAACATTATAATTTTTTCCTTGATAAATTTTACCGATTTGCTTTTCAGTCCAGCCAATGGCGTTTTGCGAACATTTTAGCGCGCAAGCTCCGCAGCCGTTGCATTGTTCGCTTGTAAAAATCGGATTTTTATTTTTAATTGACACAATCGCCTTTGTCTTGCAAACCGTCCCGCATAAACCGCACTGATTGCATTTAGCAAAATTCCATTTTGGAATTCTTTGTTTAACGGTTTGCCTAATTTCTCTTGTGATGCTTAAAAGCAGATGGTCATTGGGACAATCCACATCAGCATCAACCAAAAGCGTTTTAAAATTTTTAGCCAATTCGCAGGCAAGCGCCGTGGCGACTGCGGATTTGCCTGTACCGCCTTTGCCGCCGGTAATGCCGATTATTTGCACTTGTTTATTCATCATAAAATTCCAATAAACTTGCCGCGCGGCAAAAATTAATGCCCGCAGCCGTTTTTTAAATCTTCTAAATTTTCAACATTTTCAATTAACTCTTTTATTGTTTTATAGTGGCCGGTTTTTAATTTTATATTTTTTTCCTGAAAAAGCATTATCGCTCTTTGCCCGATGTCTCGCGCGAAAACAATGTCAGGATTAGCGCTTTCTATAATTTGCTCAACCGGACTTTTTTGCGCATCACTATGATCCAATTTATTTTCCTTAATTATTAATTCTTTTGTACCCGCGTTATACAAACCGAAATAAGGCGCGTGTCCGAAATGAAGAGAAATTTCCGAATCTTCTCCGTTATTATTTAATAACGGAATAAAAATTTTTTGAGGCATACTTTTAAAATTTTATAAATTATTTTCTAATATATTCTTCAACAACCGCTTTAACAATTCCTGATTTTTTTACTATTTTAATATTTAACTGTTCTAAAATATTTACAGCTTTTGGGCCGATTGTCTCAGCGATTAGTATGTCCGCTCCTGCCTCTCCCAGCTGTTCTGACGCTTTAATTCCGGCACCAGCACCCTGGTTTGCTCCGCTATTTTGGACAATCTCCGTATTTATTATTTTTTTATCTTGTATTGTAAAAAATACAAAATA
>JAGLLI010000075.1 GCA_023140595.1 Candidatus Parcubacteria bacterium | reverse complement strand
AATATTGACAGTAAAATTAAATCAGCGGAAGAAAAAGCGGAAAAAAGACTTGCTGAAGTTAAAACCAAGAAAAACGAAATAATTTTAAGCGCTCAGGAAAAAGCGGTAAAAATTATTGATGAGGCCAAGCAAGAAGAAAAAAATCGTAATAGGCAGATTAATAATCTGCAATCAAGACTTGAAAAAAGAGAAACGCTTTTTTCTCAAAAACTGCTGGAACTGCAAGATAAACAGCAAAAGCTGTATAATAAAATTGAAAAAGTTGAAGAAGTAAAAAGCACAATCTACAAAATTAAAAAGGATCAAATTGAAAAGCTGGAAAAAATCGCCAGCATGTCAAAGGACGAAGCGCAAGGAGTTTTATTAAGAAATTTAGAAGAAAAAATGAAAGAGGATTTAATATCCCGCGTTCGCAAGCAAGAAGCTCTTGACACGGAAATATTGGAAAAAAAGGCGCGCGATGTAATGGCAGGCACAATGCAGCGTTTAGTGTCAAATTATACAACCGAAATTACCACATCCTCGGTTGACTTGCCAAGCGATGAAATGAAAGGACGCATTATCGGCCGCGAAGGAAGAAACATTAAAGTCATTGAACAGATAACCGGCACGGAAATTATTGTTGATGATACGCCGAATACGATTACCGTTTCGGCTTTTTCGCCGATTAGGCGGCATATTGCCAAGAAAGACATTGGAAAAACTTGATTCTTGACGGAAGGATTCATCCGACGAAAATTGAAAACGCGATTGAAGAGTCTAAAAAAGAATTGGCGCTTGATATTAAAAAAGCGGGAGAAGACGCTTTGTATGAAGTCGGCATTGCCGGACTTGATCCGAAACTGGTGCAGATTATCGGACGCCTTAAATATCGCACAAGCTACGGACAGAACGCGCTTCGCCATTCTTTGGAGGTTGCGCACCTTTCCGCTTTGCTGGCCGAAGAACTGGGCGCTGATGTAACTATTTGCTAAAAAAGCCGGAATGCTGCATGATATCGGCAAGGCTGTTGACCATGAAGTAAAAGGCACTCATCCTGAAATCGGCAGGGATATTGCCAAAAAATTCAACTTGCCGCAGGAAATAATTGACCCGATTGAAACCCATCATGATGACCGTCCGCGCGGATTAATTTCAATTATCGTAAAAGTCGCGGACGCTATGTCCGGAGCCAGACCTGGCGCTAGGCATGACAGTTTTGAACAATATATTCAACGGCTGGAAGAATTGGAAAAAATCGCAGGCTCTTTTGACGGCATTGAAAAAACTTACGCGATTCAAGCCGGACGCGAAGTGCGCGTATTTGTTTCCGCGGATGAAGTTGATGATTTTAAGGCTCATGAATTGGCGCGCAAAGTCGCAAAAAAAATTGAAGCCGAACTTAAGTATCCGGGTGAGATTAAAGTTAATGTTATTCGGGAAATGAGAGTGATTGAGTATGCGCGGTAAGATTGTTAAAATAAAATTTTAAAAAAATGAACATATTATTTATCGGCGATATTGTCGGCAAAATCGGGAGAAAGGCGGTTGGCAGAATTTTACCAAAGCTTAAAAAAGATAAAGGGATTGATTTTGTGATTGCTAACGCGGAAAACGCAGCGCATGGTTCGGGTATGACTGTGAAAACAGTTGAAGAGCTCTTGTCTTACGGGGTTGATTTTATAACCAGCGGCGACCACGCCTACAAGCGATTAAAACAAATAGAAATTTTTGATAAATATCCTGTAATAGCGCCGGCAAATTTTTCCCGCGCGCCAATAAGCGCCGGCTACAAATTAATTAAAATTAAAAATAAAAACATTTTAATTATAAATTTAATTGGCAGAGTTTTTATGAAAACGCCCTTTGAATGCCCTTTTTATAAATTGGATGAAATATTAGCAAACTTTCCCTTGCCTAGTAAAAACTTATCTGCTATAATTGTGGATATGCATGCGGAAGCGACTTCAGAGAAGGTTTGTTTTGGGTATTACGCGGACAAACGAGTAAGCGCTGTTCTGGGAACTCATACGCATATAATGACAGCTGATCATAAAATTACCAAAAATAGCACTGCCTATATTACCGATGTTGGGATGACGGGAATGGCAGATGGATCTTTGGGGCTTGAAAAAGAAGACTTAATTAAAAGTTATTTGGATAATATAAAAAGAACCCATATTATCTTAGAAACCGGAAAAGCAATATTTAACGCGGTATTAATCAATATTGATGAAAAAAGCGGAAAGGCGCTAAAAATTAAGCCGATTACAAAATTTATTGAAATAAAAAACTAATTAGTTTATTAATTTTTTAAGTTAATAAACTTTCTAAATTAAAAAAATATGAACAAAGCATCTCTAATTGAGCGCATTGCCGCTGAGGCAAGCTCTACAAAAAAACAAGCCGAAGCCATGCTTGACGGCTTGGTAAAAATCATTATCTCCGAGCTTAAAGCCGGCAATGAAGTAACAATTACCGGTTTCGGAACATTCTTGTCCCGCACCCGCCATGCTCGCGGCGGAGTTAATCCGCAAAAGCCTTCCGAACGAATTCAAATTCCGGAAGTAACGGTCGCCAAATTTAAAACAGGAAAAACATTAAAGGACGCATTAAAAGGAAAAGGCGGAGAATAAATTTGTAAATAAAATCGCCCCTGAATCGGGGCGATTTTATTTTGAGCTCCAAACGCGATGGTAGTCAAACCTGTTTTAGAATTAAATTATTGAAAGCTGTTATGAGTTCTATTCGATAATTTTTTTACCAACTTTTTGGTTTATGAAACTTTCCAACCTTGTCAGTTAATTCATTTGGGAATTGTAATTTTGGTAAAACTTTTTTGTATATATATTTAATATTTGAAGAGGCACGCTGAAGTTTCTTGTTTGTTGTAGGATAAGGATTTAAAATTTCAACCGTTTTTCCTAGTTCGTTTTTAACAATTCTCAAAGCTCCAGATAAATCAGAATCATTTGATATTACCACTGCTATATCAAATTGATTCTTATATGCATCACTTACCAGACTTATTCCCAAATTTACATCCGAACCTTTTTCTTCTGTTTTCTTAATCAATGCATATTGTGGTTTTGGATAGTTATCCCCATTAGCCAATGGCATCATTTTGTCAAATAAATCAAAAAATGAAATTAAAACTTTTTGTCTTATGCCTTTTTTGTTTTTGGAAACAAGTGGCCTTCTAACAATATTTTCCTGGAAAGATCCTAACGTTTTTCTGAAACTTGGTAATGTTTGTAAAGCTCTGAGATATATTTGTTGGTTAACAGGGCTCTCTTTGTTATCTTTTCTTTCTTTTACCAAGGCTGTGAAGTAACTAATTCTAGCAATATCATATTTGGGATAATAAAATTTACATAATTTTTCTAAATCTAGCCATTTTGATTTACTGCCTTTTAATATTCCATAAAACAAATTGAATCCGTCTATGTAAACACATGCCTTTTTGTTTTTTGCCATAAATTTTTAGATAAAAAGCAAGGACTGCCGAAGCAGTCCCGCATTCTGCCACCGAAGCAACAGAAGTAGTATATAATATATTATACACTTTTTTGACAAAAAGTCAATGTTTCTGCTTTTTATGTTTAATTATCTTAAATAGATAGTAGTCAAACTTTTTTTAACTTAAAATTATTAATTAATTATTTCTTAATTTCCGACAAAACAAATAACTCATTCAAGGTTTTTCTAATTTTTAACTTTTCATCATCAATGTCTTTTTTTAATGTAATATATGTTCTATGATGCGAAGCAGTATCTCCTAGTTCTTTTATTTTATCCATACTACTTTTCATCCCACGACTTAAAGAAATACTTGAATCACCATTAATTTGGGCTGATAATCTATCTAGCATAAAAAAATTAACCCCATTTTTTATTTCAGCATCTCGTTTGTCTTTTACATAGATTTCAATTATTAGTGACTCCATCAATCTTCTAATCATAACCGCACAACAATCATAATTGTTAACATTATAACTTGTATTGATTTGTTTTATTATATTTAAAATATATTTTTTATCTACTCCATCGCTAAGCTCACCTGGTAAAACAGATGGATCATCATTGACTTCAATTATATCTAATAATGGATTGTATATTTCATTTAGTTCAACTAACTTTTTAGCACTTATCCTAAAAGAATTTTTTTTAGCTTTTACAGAATACTGGGATTTTATAAGTCGTCCTTTTAACGTTGTAACATTGGGTCTGCCGTATCCTTCTTTTTCTAATATTTTTGCTAATTCTGATATTTTTTTTCCGTCTTCATTTCCTAATTTTTCAAAGTACCACAATAAAGCAATGGACACATCTTCCCTGGTCATCTTTTCATGGTCAGGCTTGGTTAAAAATTGTTTTTCAGATATCATATACTATTTGTTGTCAATATTTTTTAAGATTTCATCAATCCACTCTTCACCTTTATGCATTAATTTATAAACATAAGCCTTTCCGCCTTTTACAGAAACTTCTTTTCTGTCGACAAATTTAGTTTCACTTCCAAGAGCCATGCTTATCGATTCTTTTGATGCTTTTATCCTAAATGGGCCTGATAAAATTAGAGAAATTTGTGTAGGATTAAGCCCATCTGCATTGAGGTCATTTTTTGCAATTTTTAAAATATACACAGCTCTCTCTTTTGCTGTTTTAAGATTGTGGATTTTTGGATATTTTGTTCTATTTATCTTTTTACATAACTCCTTACTCAAGTCATCAGTGTAATTTTTAGACTTTGGCCCAGAGGATGTTTTTTTTGCTGTAACATTTTTTGTTTTTGAAACCTTTTTTGTTTTGCTACTAGAGCCTGTGGAATTGTTAGAATATAGTAACTTGTCTAGGGCAATTTTAAACGCAATTTTTTTTAATTCATCGTCTTTAATATCTTTTACTGCTTCATTTGCAGAATTAATTAAAGCTTTCAAGTCATCACTATTCATAAATATAACATATAAAAAGCAGTATTTAATTTAATATTAGCTATTTATAATTTAATTAATTAATTAATAGAACTTATTAGAAGTATATTACAATTTAATATATCATATAAAATAAGGTGTGTCAACACATATTTAGTAGATTCATCTAAAAACACCCCATAAATCATTATTATAAATTTTATTAACTAGAGATAAGTGATACAATAGTAATATGCAAAAAATTAACAAACAAAAAAACATCACTTATTTTAGTGATATTTTCTATTTGAGCGGGTAACGAGAATTGAACTCGTCTCTCTACCTTGGCAAGGTAATGTAATAGCCACTATACCATACCCGCTAATTTTTTTATAACTAAATTTTATTATAATCTATGTTTTGCGATTTGGCAAGCCACCCTCGCTTTTGTTAATTTTATTATTTTAACTTCTCCTTAAGCCAATCAACCCAAGGAATTTTTACCGGATCAACTCCGTAAAGAATCCCCAAATAATAGCTTATCCATGAGCCTATTTGTAAAAGCTCAAAAGCTTGATATGCTTTTGTTTTTCCGGTTAATTCACAGACACTAATTTTTATATTATTTTTTTTAATAACTTGTTTGGTAAGCTCGCTGCGTTTTTGCACTCGTTTGTGATAAAGTTTTGAATCAAAAAATAAAAAATGCAAGGTTTTTTTATTGCTAGCTGGATTGACCAAGCCTTCCATTGAATAATGATTTAAGTCTGGCAATTCCAAATAACTTGCGAATAATTTGGCGTTTTCATTAATTTGATTTCTTAA
>JAGLLI010000074.1 GCA_023140595.1 Candidatus Parcubacteria bacterium | reverse complement strand
TTGGCTTTATTTAAATTGCTTTTAATGTTTGGTCTTAATTTTCGTGAATTAATTTCCAAATCAGAAATAATATCTTTAATTTCTTTTACGTTTATTTTAAATAATCCAGCTCTTGCCAGCATTACTGATAAGCCGAAAATCATATAACCTATCCCCAGCCGCGGCTGTCCGGATGGATTAAGTTTGGGATTAAAAATATAACCCGGAATATTATCTTTAAGCATTATTTTTTTAAGCTTATTTTTTGGCATATCAGCCGTAATCGCGATAATTTTGGCTTTGCGTTTTTTTGCTTCTTTGTATGTACTAAGCGGCTCTTCGGTATTTCCGGAATAGGAAGAGAGTACAAAAAGCGTATTTTTATCAATATGCGCCGGCAATTGATAGCCGGATAAAATTGAAATAGGAACTTTGATTTTGTCGCCAAAAGCGGAACGAGTTATATAGGTACCTAAAGTGGAGCCGCCCATGCCGGAAACAACAACTTGCGTAACTTTGCTATATTCTTTCGGAATTTTAATCAAGCGCGAATCACCTAAAACTTGTCGTATCTGATCAGGTAAAAACTCAATGGACTTGGCAACGCCATGCTTATCCAATTTTTCAAATGATTTTTTATCATTAAGATTCATATTGTTTTATTATTAATAATTTATCTTTAAATTGTATCATATTTTTTAAAATAAGAATATAAAAAACTATTTTAACCCTTGATTTTTAATTCTTTTTATGCTATTATTTATACAAAGAAACGATAGGCGGCAGATAACAGCGTGTGTGAATGTCGTCTATTTTATTGCTAACAATAAAAATATGTCAGGACATTCTAAATGGTCAACAATTAAAAGGAAAAAAGGCGTTGCCGACGCGAAAAGGGGCGCGATTTTTACCAAGCTTGGAAATTTGATAACTATAGCTGCAAAAGAAAAAGGCGGAGATTCTGATACGAATTTTACTTTGCGCATGGCAATTGATAAAGCGCGAAGCGCCAATATGCCAAAAGATAATATTGAGCGGGCGATTAAGCGCGGCACAGGAGAGTTGGAAGGCGAGCAAATTATAGAATTAATTTATGAGGGCATCGGACCGGTAAATTCACAATTTGTCGTAAAAGCATTAACTGATAATAAAAATAGAAGCGCGGCTAGCATACGCCACGCTTTTACCAAATACGGCGGCTCACTCGGATCTGTTATGTGGAATTTCGCGCAAAAAGGAGTATTTCGGATTACTAATGACGAATTTAAAATTACAAGCGATGAAGATGAACTGGAATTAATTGAAGCCGGAGCAGATGATATTGCTAGAGAAGATGAAGGCGTAACATTATTTACTAAACCGGAGGATTTACAGAAAGTAAAAAAATACTTGGAAGAAAAAAATATTGTTACCGAATCAGCGGAGATTGAATATGTTGCTAAAGACGAAGCCAATGTAAGCGATGAAGATAAGGAGAAAATTGAAAAATTTATTGAAGAATTGGAAGACAATGAAGATGTGGCGGATTATTATACGAATGTGAATATATAATTTATGTGTTGCGTAATTCTAGGCATTGACCC
>JAGLLI010000073.1 GCA_023140595.1 Candidatus Parcubacteria bacterium | reverse complement strand
CGCCTTGAAAATCCAAAGCCTGAACATAAATATTTATTTCTTTTGGGTTGTTATTAATAATCTTAATTGAACTTTTCCAAATCTCACCCGGGCTCATGGTATTTTTAATTAAAGGCGGCGTTATTGAAAAAGCTATGGCGCCGCTTTCTTGCGCGTTAGCCAAACAAGCAAAAAAATTGCTGAAAACAAATATTAAAATACAAAGTGCACCCCAAAGGTGCCCCGCAGGAAATGCCCTTGGGGTGCATTTCCTGCGTGGCACCCTTTGGGTAAATAAATAAAAATTTTTCATAAAAATATTATTCACAATATTCGCATTATTTATTATTTTTCAAATCCAAAACACCATCATCTTGAACAGTTTCGCGCGCGCTTAGATGATGATGCGCGTGATAGGTTCTGCGAAATAAATATATTACTGAAAATACTGTTATTAAAAACAAGCCGCCGGCAAAAAATAAAACAAACGGTATGGGTAAAATCCAAAAATAAATCGTGTCAGACAAATCGCGCTTATTTTTTTCTCCATATTCCAGCTCCAGCTTTGCCTTAAATTTGCCAATGCCATTTTTGGCATTCCAGTCCAAATATATCTTTTTTTGCTCGCCAGTCTCAATGCTCTCGCCTGTTTCATTAAATTTCAAGCTATCCAAATACTGCTCTCGGCGATTATAAATAATCATTTGACCCTCTGGTTTAAGCGCGACATTGCCGATATTTTTTAACTCAACTGAAAATTTTATCGGCCAGATAAAATATGTTTTTGCCAAAGTATTAAAGCCGATTAACTGGATCTTTTCAACGGTTTCATCTTCAATCTCCACATTAACCATTATTTGCGGAACATTTTCCTTGTCTATTTTCGCTTCGGCTAATGGACGATTTGATGCATTGGGAAAAAAGATAACCGCGTAACGTTTTCCAGGCGCGGCTGATTTATTAATCTCTATTGAAAAAGGAATTTCCGTTTCTTCGCCGGGCATAAGCTGGGTTGCGGCGCGTTTAATTCTAATCCAGCGCGCCAAAGAAACAGTTTTGTCAAGATCGGAAGGACTAATAAATTCCTGCTTGCCTTCATTCATTAATAAATCATTAACTGTCGGATAAATACTAACTTTATGCTCGGTATTATTTTTTATTTTAATCGTCCTTTCAATTTTTTCCGAAGCCTTGGCTTTCGCGTCAATAATTTGCGGACTGATTTCCAATTCACTAGCGGCTTTGGCTTGCTTAAAATCCATTGCAAAAAATATCAAAAAAATAAATAATATAATTAATAATTTACGCATAAAAAAATTACAAAATAATAATTCTAATAACACAGATAAATATTCTTAATTCACGGCTATAATTCATTTTTTTCTTTTCCGCGCTTAATCAAAAACCAATAAACCGTTATCATAATGGCTATAATAATTATAATGGCGATTATTAAAATTATTATTTTTATATTTATAACATTTATTTTATCAATTGCTTGCTCTACTTTTACGCAATCTTGGGGGCAGTTTTGAGCGGTTTCTTGCCCTGAGCATTTTCCGTCAACGTTGCAGATTGAAGCTGATTTAATTTTTGCAGGAGTGGCAATCACTCCAAACATATCTTTTTTGCTTACGGTTTTATATCCGTCTTTTTTAACTGTAATTTCTAATTCATAATTTCCAACCTGTTCCGCTTTTATTTGTGTTGGCAAAATAATTTGTTTTTCTGTTTTGTCAGGATAAATTAATTTGGCTATTATTTCCGGACTTTCAACTTCTGAAATATAATCAAAATAAATATCGCTGTTTAAAATAAAAACTTTGGTTTTTTCAGCGCAGGGCTTGCCCTTGCATAATAAAATTCTAAAATAAAAACTTGGTTCAGTATCAATTTTAAATTCTTTTTCTACTTTTTTTTGAATTGGCTCCAGTATCTCTATGGAAGCGATGCAAATTTGAGGATCTATGGAATCATCAATAGCAAATGCGTTATAAGTTTGTCTGATAACATTGTCTTTGCTGATTTTTGTTTGCTTTGTTTTAAGCGGCGCATGCGGCGCTGACTCGCAACTCACATCTTCAACATAACTAATATTTATATCATGGCTAACGCTAATATTGTAATCAAAACTGACATTTTGTCCGATTTTAAAATCATTTTCAATGAATATCTTAATATCTATTGCATCTTTTGCTGTTGCTAATACAAAATTAGCGCAAAAAAATATAGAAAAAATAATTATCAAAAACAAAAAAAATGAATAATAAATAATGTTATTTTTTAATTTTATAAATAAGCTCATATAATTAAACTTATACACCAACTTTGTCGGAGTATTTTTCCATTAATTAAAATTAATTTCAATATTAATACCATTATTAACTTCTATCTGAGTTTTTGGTAAAATTTGATCAAAATGTATTGAAACAAAATAAACATCATTAAGTCTTTCTAGCACAATTCTAAAATTACCTAAATTCTTTTCATACATTTTGCAATTTTCCGAGCTAACCAGTAAACATTCTTCTTCGTTAAAACCATTTAAAACTCCATTAATATAAACATCTTTTACTGCCACTAAATCAGTTTCTGTAAAATGAAAAAAAAGTTTATCGTAAAATCTTACATTATCACCGCTCTCACTTCTATTTGGATCCCTGAGATTCTTACCTCCAGACGTTATATAATAATACCGATCTTGAGAATACTCATAAACATGAAATGTTTCCCAATCAAATGGAATATAAATATCTAATTTTTTATTATTATAATTTGAAATTATTGTACTATTCGGTTTAGGCAACCCAAGGTCTAAAGTTGGGTCCCCAAGATAGAAAAAAGGAGAATAATAAGAATAGGTGCCTCCCATCTGCCCTAATAAATATCGTTCATTAGAAAATTCTTGAATTGCGCTACCGATAGTTTCTCCTAATTGAAAATCAGCTATTCGTCCAACATAATCTATATGGGTAGTTTCGTCTAAGCTTCCAATAAATCCAACTGCACCCCTTCTGATAACATTGGCGCAAAATAAATTTATTTTTTCTTCCTGATAAGCGCACTGCATACAACTATCCGACACAAACAGACTATTTGAAAATCTTATATCATTATTGTTTAAATCGTATGTGGTAATACTATATCCTCCTGTTGGACTGCCATGATCAAGATAAGTAATAACTTTCTGATTTTCCAGTTTACTTAAATCGTATCTAATTTCTGGTAATTCATCTAAATATTGACTTTGAATATTCAAACCAATACCACCCAAAACATTGTCATTTGTTTTTCCCTTTCTTTTAAAATTACTTCCTCCGTTATTATATAATGAAGAGGCATTATTTGATTGCTCTATACTATTGTAAAAAATATTTCTTGCTAAAAGAGAAGATACATCCGCGTTGCTAATTCCAAAAATTCTACCTGTTTTCAATTCAGAAAATAAATCACTATTTAAATTTGAATAATAATAAATATCAGATGCAATATTTATATTCAATCCAGATATTCTTTCTTGCATTTTATTTAACTGAATTGCTTCCGGACTAGCTAAAATAGTTAAATACAGCGGAGCATTAATTAGCTCACTTATTTTTGTCTCCAAATAGCTATCCACATTAATATTATCAGAATATGGAGAGCTAATAATCAACTCATGTTTTGCGCTTGCTAAAATTGACGCCGCCAAGGAAGTTCTGCTGTAAATTTCATTAATTGAGGCTGATTTATTAGGAGTAAAATTTTCTTCAACTTTTATGTTCAAATCATTTGGATTAACTAATATAATTTTATCAGTATTGGTCATATCAACATATTTTTGCTGTAATTGCTCTAAGTTATAATTTTCATTACAGCTTCGCGCGACATTTCCAACGCAAATTACATTTTTATTTATAAAAACACTATCAGTGTCATTAATAGTCCCCTGTATTACCAACGGCGCGTTAATTAAAGAGGCGTAAGTTGAGGCTAAAAGCGCTAATTCATAATTATTTTCAACATATACTATTGAATTATAATTTTCCCAATAAGAAAAATAATCATTAGTTGTGATTTGTTTTATTTGTTCAACTAACAAACCGGCGCCGAATTCTCGCTCAGAAATTAAAAGATTGCTTAGATCTTGAGGAATATCTCCTGCTATGGTTAAATTATCCGGAGAATACTGCTGTATAAAATGAATTATTGAATCAGCGTCAAAGCCTGACTCTTCTTCATGATAAATCAAAACCGGATTTACGCAGACATTTTCAGGAGTGCCATAACCTCTCTGGCACCAATCTTCATTTCCTGTCCAAACGGCAGCAGGAATTAACGGCAGCACATCCTGCCAATTTTTATCTGATATTAAAAATGCTTGTTTTGAAGAATATTTTGAAGATAATTTTGAACCTTCCGCGTTAATTTTACAATCATCATCATTATAATCAATTAGCCCGTCGCAGTCATCATCAATGCCATTAGTGCATATTTCTACACCTTGCTCCTCTACTATATTAATACATCTGGAATTCCATTGTCCTGGATTTGAGCAGCTATCTGTTGTGCAGGAGTTGTTGTCGTCGCAGTCTGAATCGGCGGAGCAATTTCCTTCGCAATTCTCGTCAATACTGCCATCGCAATTATCATCAATCCCGTTCCCACATATTTCCGTTTTTCCGGAATTTATCAAATTATTATTATCATTGCAATCTATTTCTTTGCCGTCGTCGCCTGTGTCGCCGATATTGCAAGTGTCATAACCGTCTTGGTCAACGTCAACACAAACAGACACTAAACATTCTCCGCTTTCACAGCCATGCTCGCAATAATCAGCTTTCCAAAAACTTCCTTCTCCAGAATAATTTAATACACACGGTTCTTTTGGCATAATTGAATATATTTTGCCTGTTTCAATCGTATATAATTTATTTAAAAATTCAGGGGCATCAAAGCCATAACTTAACCAGCTATCATTTATATGATCGTAGTACCAAACTGATTCTATCTTATTTGCACATCCGTAAATGCTTTCCGGCCCGAACAACTCAAGCAAATCTATTTCCGGCTCTGAATCTGATCTATAGATTAAACCGCCTCCGACGCCTCCTGATGTCCAACCGTCATATAACTCAACAACATTTCCCAAATAACTTGCTTTTGACCAATATATTCCGCTTTGGATGCAATATGGCTCTGAATTTATAATTTCTATTTTAATCGGCTCGTTTGGCTCAACGCCCATATTGTCTTGCTGATCAAAAACATGTATTCCGTACCAATAAACGCCTACGCTAGGTCTGTCAATAAATTCGCCCGTAGCGCTAATTCCTGTTATGTCTTTGGTTTGAATTTGAATCCAGCTGCTGCTGTTTGGCAAACTATTCAAGTCATTGGCGCGCCAAAGCTCCACGCGCGATAATGATTGATCGTCAGTTACTGTCCATATGGCAGTGATTGATTCTGCCGTAACGCGAGGTTGAATGTCAAACTCTGATACTATCGGAGATATTGTATCGCAATCCTCATTAACACTTCCGTCGCAATTATCATCAATATCATTTTCGCAGATTTCAGCAATTTCCGGATTTATACTTCCATTATCATCATTGCAGTCATCTCCAAAATAACCATTAACATAATCGCCTGCGCTATTTTTAATACACATTGAATTATTGCGATAAATTTTCATAATATCGCTGCAAAATCCGTCATTATCACTATCGCAATTTTCGTCTGTTTGACTATTACAATTATTATCTATTGTATCACAAGTTTCATTCCCGCCTGGATTTGCCCAAAATTCATTGTCATCGCAATCGTTATTGTCCAAACAAACTTCGTTTTTACCTTGCCCGCATATTATACCGCATTGATCAATATCTGTATTTTCAACAATATATCGATCGCCGTCTTTGTCATTGCAGGTTGGGGCGCAATTATTATCATTCGCATTAACGCATCCTGACGGACAACAGCCGTCGTTATCAAAGCAAGTCGTGATTTGTTTATAGCTGCAGCTTGCGTAGCAGGTGTTTGGATTTAAGCAAGCGTCAATTGTGCAATCATCATTATCATTGCAATTTGCGTCATATTCGCATTCAGCTGTTTGGCAAATATCATTGCAGCAGATGTCTTTACCTGAACAATTATTGGCGCAATTTAATATATTGGCGCAACCGTCAAAAAAATTAACACCGCATTGATCCGGATAATCAGCGCAAGTCTTGATTGGACTGCAAGAACAGGCAAGATCATTGCCGTCGCAATCTTCGTCAATGCCATTGCCGCATATTTCTGTCGCATTTGGATGTATGGAACCGTTGCTGTCGTTATCATCATTGCAATCATCGCCATTTTGTCCGTCAGCGGTAAATATAGTATTTAAGCACATTAAATTATTCCTATACATTAACATTGCTTCATCGCAATAGCCGTCAATGTCTTTGTCGCAACCTTCATCTGTTTGCCCGTCGCAGTTATTGTCTATTGTGTCGCAATTTTCTTTGTTATTGGGATAAACGTGCCTTTCGTTGTCGTCGCAGTCTATTACTTTTCCGTCGTCTCCTGCTTCGCCTATGGCACAGTTGTCATAGTCATCTTCGTCTGCGTCTTGGCATGTGTCCGCGCAATTTTGGCTTGTTGGGGGTTTATTGTTTGTTGTGCCGCAGTTATTTTGATCAACGCATGTTCTTATCTGGTTTGAATTAACGCAAACTGTCCAATCCGCGCATGTCCAATTTTCAACGCAAATATCTTTTTGAAACTTTTGCAATTGCCAATAGCTCTGAATGCAATATGCGTCACGGCAGCCACATTTCCAGTTTGTTCCAGTCCATGAGCAAATATATGCGACTAAAAAATTTTCATTCGCGAGTTCCTCTGCGCTGAGAGGAATATTAATATTTGCTTTGCCGATTAGCCAGACATCAAGAGACGCGCCTAAAGGCGTTAATTCTATTATTTCCCATTTGCTATTTTTCCAAATATAACCGTATTTGTAGACATACTGTGTTGTCTGTCCGTTGCCGATTTGAATATTCGCCGAATCAGTTAAACAGTCTGCCGTAATCAGTGTTTCTTTGACAACAGAGAGAGTGTTGTAGGCAGCGCCAAAGCCGATTTGGACCTCTGGGCTTGAATTTAGGATTTCGCAGGGGGATGCGTGGGCGAAAGAGAGATTGAATAGGAATAGGAAAACAAAAATAGGCATAGTAAAAAATATGCTGAATTTTAAAATTTGGTTTGTTGTTTTGTGTAACATTTTATTATTTTAAATATTTAATTTATTCACGATTAGCAAACTAACATTTATTCGCAAATTCACATTATCTAAGAAAAGAATAAAAAGTAAAAAGCCGTAAGTATAAAAATCATTATTACAAAAACAATAATCAATATAACTCCCAAATGCAAAGCCGGAGATATTCCTTGCTCGCGCGACTGCCGCATATATCCTGTCTGGCTGATTCCGGCGCGCTGCATTGCTTTTTTAACCGCCTTATTTTTATATAATTTTATCAACAAAATAAATATTCCGCTAATAAACAACAAGGTTAAAAATACCGGAATAATTATTTGCCATGGAATAATCCAAAAAGTTTTAACAGCCACCAAACTGCTTTTACCTTGCCCGCCTTCATTCGCGGACACGCCGTAAGTAATACCGAGTGTTGCCGTATATTTTCCAAAGGCGTTTTTTCCCTCCCAAATATTCGCGCTAAAACGGCGAATTGAACGCGGTAAAATATTACCGCCCTTTTCATTAATTTTCAAAATCCGCACTTCTTTGCCAAACATATTCTTAATTGATATGGCGCCATGCGGCTTGATATGAACATTGCCGACATTTTCAATACGAATTAAAAAATCAACCAAAAAAGGCGTATTATAAAAATCCTTATCAGTATTAAATTCTCTAATATGCGCCTCTTCAAAAACATCGCCGCGAACCCTAAGCAAAAGCAAAGACGCTGTTTGCTGGGCGATTGACATTCCAGCCCCCTTTTCCTCGTTTTGCTTATGAATGCGCGGAGGTTCCGTGCCTAAAATTATCGCACCAAAATATCCGCCCGGTCCGATATTTTCCGGAACATCGACCGTAAACGGAACGGTTCTTTCTTGTCCTGGCGACAGTTCAATTCCCTCGCGGCTGACATCAATCCATGACGCTAAATAATAACCCTCTTCTGTTCCTGGAATAACAAGTTTTGCCATTCCGCTCTCACCCTCTGACTTAAAATCGCGCAAATAAACATAAAAAGTTCTTGTTTCACCAGACTCATTGGTAACTTTAATCTGCGATTTAAAAACTTCGCCAGGATCAACCATTTCCTCTGTTTTAACCGGACTGATTTTAATGCCGGCCGATGATTGCGCTTGCGCCTTATCCGCAACAATAAAAATAAACAAAAATATTGCTAAAAATAATAATAATTTTTTATATTTCATTAAATTTTTATATTAATTCAAACACAAATTCAATGCCTTTTTAAGGCATTTTTTATGCTTTTATTTTAACATTTTTATGACATATTTACAAATTTTAACTCGCTCCCCTTTTTAAAATGATTTTAAATTTATTTTATTTATTTTTAGCACATTCTATGGAATGTGCTATGCGGGGTTGTGCTTTAATAAATATTTGATTTTTGGACAAAAAAATACCGCTGGAATGATAATCATTTCACGGCGTTACTGGTGTTTATAGGAATCTTTTAGAGCAACTACCTCGCCGCAAGCTGGCGAAATATGCAAGGAATATTATTTTATTTTCTTTATTTTTTATTATGAAAATGCAAACATTTGCTGTCGCGCGCGTACCGGTTCTTCAAATTCTTCTTCAATCTCGCCGTTTAACATTTTAATAATTGTATCGCCGATATGATATCCAAGATTTACCGGCACGGCATTGCCAATTTGCTTGTATTGCTGAGAAACAGATCCTGCAAATTTCCAGTCATCGGGAAATGTTTGAATTCTGGCATATTCGCGTACGGTTAATGGACGAGTTTCTTTAGGATGGCATCGCTCTGTTTGTTTTTGAGCAGGACTGCAAGTCAGGGTTAATGACGGCTCATCCCAAGAAAGCCGCCTAGCCATCCCGGTCTTTCCGCCGCCCATATAAAAACTTGCCCCCATATATTCTTTTTGCAAGTTTTCCGGCAGTTCTCTCCAATATCCTCCCTGTGGAATAAGTTCTAAAATTTTTCTTTTTTTCTCTGGATATTTTTGACCTTCGGACTTTGGACATTTGTGGAGCGCTTCACGAAGAGTAATTATATAATTTTTTTCTTTTGGGAATGAAATAGGGATATCTAAATCATTTCTTACCCCGATAATTATTAAGCGCTCTCTTTTTTGCGATACATCTAAATATTGCGACCGAAGAATTTTATATTTTACTCTATAGCCAATTTCTTCTAAAACAGAAATCATTGTTTTAAACGTTCTGCCGTTATCATGGCTTAGAAGGCCTTTTACATTTTCTCCAACAGCGATTTTAGGCTTAACTTCCTTTACGCACCTGGCAAATTCAAAAAATAAAGTTCCCCGTATATCTTCAAGCCCCATTTTTTTTCCGGCATAAGAAAAAGTTTGGCACGGAAAACCGCCTTGAACAATATCAGCTTGCCCTTTTTTGAATTTTAAATTTTTAACATCGTCTTCACTGACGTTCCAATTCGGCTTATTCATTCGCAACGTTTCGCAGGCATATTTATCAAATTCGTTTAATAAAACATGCTTAATGCCGGCATTTTCCATGCCAAGCGCGGTTCCGCCGGCGCCAGCGAACAATTCAATTATTGTATATGAATATTTTTTTTTGTTCTTTAAAATTTTAAATTTATTTTTTTTATTGCCTTGGGCTTTATCTTGTATTCTTTTTATTTCTTCCAAGCTGAATATGCGAGAATTTCTTTCATCTCGGAAAGATTTTATCAAACCTTTTTTATCCCACCTTCTAACCGTATCAACGGAAATGCTTAATATTGCCGCGGCTCTGCCAGCGGTTAGATATTTTTGATTATTTTTCATATAAAAAATGATAGAAATTAATCTATCATAATTATATCAAATAACCTTTGCCTATGCAATGGTTATTCTGTGGAAAAAGCTATTTTATATAGTTCAAAATATTCTTTAGCCTCTTTCTTGCTTAATTTATATTTATGATTATCAGTAATAACCCGCGGTAATATTTCAAACAATTCTTGAAGAGCATTCTTTCCGCCAGCTGCTATTGCATAGAAGCTTACGCCATCAACTACTCTGATTTTATTTCTAGCCGGTCGACGTTTCCCGGTTTTATTGTCTGGCGGAATAAAGGGCTTGTCATATTTTTTCTTTCCTTGAGATATTATTTCCACATAATACCCCATATAATTTTTATATTCATCCAGTTTTAATTTTGCTTTAATCGCGTCATAGATTTCTATTTTGTGATTACCCTTTGTAGTGTTAAATTTATTTTTTACTTCCGCAATAATTTTCATTTTTTTATTAACAACATCTAAGCCGCCGCTAGCGCCTAAATTCATCCATCCGGGCATGGAACCTAAAATTTCTTGATGAAAATTTCCAATAGCATTTTGCATTGTTTTTTGAGTTTGTCTTGCTTTTTCTTGTTCAATCCATTTTTTATAAGAAATGGGATGTGTTACTCCATGAAATAAGGCGGAAAAAGGATCCACAACATTTTTATGCAGTTTATCTTCTACGTCACGCTCCGCTACTTCAATTATTTTTATTATTTTTGTAACCGCGGAGCATAAATCTTTGTCAGAAATAAATTTTAGATATGGCATAATTCTGTTTTTTTATTGTATTTTAAAAATTTCTCCACAGTCAATACACTCAAATATTGGTATTGTTGATATTTCATATGAACCATTTTGACCCATATCACCGCCATTATTAACTTTCTTTCCAGTATCTACTAATTTTTTACCATTATATTTTGGGCATATTTTATTATTTATTGTATTCACGTATTTTTATTAATAAATTTCTAATAAAAAGAAGCTATAAATATCATTAAATATATTTTATAATCTATCCTGTTTTTAGTCAAATTTTTAAAATTTTGAACTATGATTTTTGTGATTAAAATGAAAACTATGATTATTTTTGGCTCAAAAAAATATCTCCCTTTTATTACAAGGGAGATATTTATGTAATCTGATTAACTGAATTTTGCTAATAAATCGGAGTGCAAATATAGGTTAAGGCATTTTGATAGTCGCCAGCTTCTTGCAAAGCGGAAACTTCAATTTTGTATCCTACTGTTGTGGTGCCAATACCGACACCCTCATTATTTGCCGGACCATCATGCGTCATAATGGTAAACGCGTCTGTGCCGTCAAAACCTTGATATTTGCTTGAGGTGGCGCTCACATCACTATCATCGGATGTTAAGCCAAAATAACCCCAAGTAGTTTCGTCATTAATATCGGTTGTTATTGGATTTGGCCAAAGCGCTGAGCTAGAGGTTGAATAGCCGTCTATAATGGCGCCTGCGCCGTTTTCCAAATCGTCATCTTGCTGAACAGTAACCGTGTAACCGTCATCAGCGTTTGTGGCAACTGTTAATAAATGGCCCATTAAATACTCGGTATTAGCTACAAGAGCTCCGAACGCCAAGGCAGTCGGAGATGATGTACTTGTAAAACTCTCGCCGCCGACACTGTCATGCGGCGTTGTCGTTGCTATTGAAAACGACAAAGTCGCTTCAACATGAGCGGTAACGGTAACTTCATCAATAATATATATTTTTACTTCTGAAGATTCAATTTCGGTACCGTCTGATTCATGGGTGCTAATAGTTACGCTATAATCACCTGTTGTTGACGGATTAGCCGCATCGGTTATAATTGTTGACGTGGCTGTTGTTGAGGCCAAGGCTTCGCCAGCGTCTACAACACAATCAATCAACTGCGCGGTAGCTGAAGCGGTTGTATTTAACGGACAAGTGGTAGTAGCCGCGCTTAAATCTATTCCCGACTCAAAAGTAAAACGCACATATTGATTTTCACCCAAAGCAATACCTAAATCATACACAATTGTATGAGTAACACCAGTTTGACCGGGTGAAGAATCACTAATAGTATCCTTGGCCAAATCAAGCGAATCCGCTTCAACATTCGGCACTGAACCGTAAATCGCCATCATAGACAAAATTAAAACAGCAACTATGGCAATCTTAAATCTTTTTATTTTTTGCATGGGGATAAAGCTTAGCTTATAAAACCAATTTAAAAACTAAACTCTTAAACAAAATAATAAAATTTACCCCTCTCTTAAAAAATAAGAGCGGAGAAAAATAAGCTTATTTTTAATGTACATTACAAAATTTCGACCTTTTTGCCCGCAAATAATGCGCACTTTAAACGAGCAATTTTGTTATATAAAATATTATAACATATTTTCTCGTATTTAAAAAATATTGTAAAAATAAAAAAATAAAAAAAATAATTTAACTAAAATTAGTTAAATTATTTTAAATAAAAAAAATAGACTTTATAATTTTTTCATATTTTTTTCATAACCAACCTTTTATTTAAGTAACTGTGGATAATATAATTAATAACAAAAAGCCCTGCTTTTACAAACAAGGCTTTTGTTTCATAATCTTCTAATACTTAGAATGTCGGAGTACAAATGTATGTCAATGTATTTTCGTAATCACCGGCTTCCTGCAATGATCCGACTTCAACTTGATAAATAAGATGCGCTTCACCGCTGTCTTGAGCGACACCGTTAGACGGACCGTCATGATGCATAATCGGCATCACATCCGTGCTATTTAAACCGGCAAACCAAGTTTCTGTCTCATTGTTATCAAAATCGTCATAACCGGTACCAAAATCTTCCAAATCGGAATCATCCGTATGCAGACCCATGTGCCCGAATGTGTGGTATTGATCTAATTGATTTGTAGGACTAAGCCACCCTTTCGGCGTTGTTGAACCGGTGTTATCAGGGGAATTGCTAAAACTGTTGATGTTTGAGAGCGAATCTGAAGTAAGCTCGTCGTCTTGCTCAACAGTTACGGTATAGCCGTCATCCGCGTTAGTTGTAATATTCAAAGTTTGGCAAACAGTGGAAGTGGCGCCTACCTCTAAAGTACCAAACGGAGTATTTGTCGCCGTAGAAGCGTTTTTACAAGGAATGCCGCCGACTATGCCGGCTGTTGAAGTTCCGCTGACCGCGAATGTCAAAGACGAATCTACTTTTGCCGTCATTAATATGTCTTCAATAATCGCAACAGCAACAGTAACTCTTTCCAATAAAATATCACTGGAATTATAATGTGAAATTTCTATATATATGGTAGCCTCTGAATCAGGATTTGTTACGCTGTTTATTATAATTTGTTCCGCGCCTGCCGCGTTTTCCACGCCTGACGCCGTACAGCGAAGCGTCCTGTCTCCGTTGCTGAGAGTTTCTGCCCAGTTGGCGCCGGCATCAGGGCAAGTCGTGTTAGCCAAGGAACTTGTGCCGAATTGAACAGGGAAAACAACTTCAATATAACCGTCAACTGCCGTTGTTGTTCCGGTAGTAAAATCAAAGGTGTGGTTTGCACTAACGTTTAAATCAGAATCGCTGATCGTATCGCTTGCGTCCTCAATCGCGTCAACCGCGCCTGCTATATCAGTACTTGGCATAACGCTATACATTGCAACCATCATTGAAATAGTCAAAATGATTGCCAAATATTTTTTTTGTTTTTTAGTTTTAAACATAATTTTTATTTTTTTATATTTATATTAAACATTTGATCTATTATGTTGGATATTTCTAAAATAGTCAGTTGACAATATCATATCAATTATATTTTTTACCTCGCCCTTGCTGTAATACCGCCAGCCCCGGGAATCTCTTTTGGCTTGTGGAATCAAGCCTTCTCTTTCCCAGCGAATCAATGTTGTCTTATCTCTGTCTATTTTATCTTGAATATCCTTAAGACGATATTTTTTAATATTCATAAATTTTTATTTTTTATTTTTATTATTGTTTTCGACCTTTTTATTTTTAGTTTCCGCCTTTATGAAAGCAAGAAACAAGATATGTAAATTTTTAATTCTTAACAAACATTTTGGCAACAAAAAAAAGCTTTTTTAACAAAAAAAACTTTAAATCCAATCTATATAAATAATAGCAATTTTGATATTTATTGTTTTTCATTTTTGTTTTTTTGCCTATTTTGGGCAATTTTTATTTTTTTTGATTTTTTTTACAGCACCATAATACTATATTGCTATACTATATTTTAATTATACACTATTTTGGCAAGGACGTCAATTATTTACATGTTAATAAAATAAATTTTGTTTAATATTAAACAAATTAAATTTACTTTTTATATTTATTTTATATTTATTTTGCTAAATTTTTAATAATTTTTTATAAAATTTTTATGAAATTAATCAAATTCTTTGATAACTGTGGATAAATGTTGAATAAAATGATTAATCTAAGCCTTTAACTTTTTATTTTCCAATAAATTCATAACTCCAAACAATTACCCCGCTTTCCCCGCCAAGACATGAATGTCTGGGCTACGTTTTTTTAATCCCGTTGAAAGCGAGATATTTTATTGTTGGTGTTTTTATACAACCCGATTTATCGGGTTTTCCGCCCAAGGCGAATCCGCCTTGGGCGGAAAAAAATTATCAAATTAGCCCCGCCCTTCGCGAAGGGCGGGGCGGGTGGATGAATGGAACTGATTATTTTTTATTATCCGCGTAGGAACCCGCAAAATTTTTGTTTGCCGCGCATATCGTAGGAACGCGCCGCGGCGCGTTCGTTTCAACGGTTGGCGCGGTTTTTTTAAATATATAGTGCCGGTTTGTTTATTATTCGTAGGAACAGGGCACTG
>JAGLLI010000072.1 GCA_023140595.1 Candidatus Parcubacteria bacterium | reverse complement strand
AAAAATTATCAAATTAGCCCAGTCATTCATGGCTGGGCGGCGGATGAATGAGCGGAGATAATTTTTTTTTGACTTTTTCCGTGTTTTTTGCTAGGGTATAATCAACAATCTATAAACCTAACCCTTGAATTTTTTGTTTAAGATATGGTTTAAAATCCAAATGCATAAAGGCGGTCTTCTGATCGGTACTATGCATTTGGTCTTTGCCTGAAAGGGCATTGGGTGATCCGAAAGGGTCGCCGCCGACGGGAGACCTTTTTTGTAAAAATAATATAATAAAAATTATGCCAAAAAATGCAAGCTCAAATTTAAAAGGTAAAATTTTCGAATGGTTTGTAAAAGAAATATTAAAATCGTGCGGTTTTATAGAAGTAAAGCCTGATAAGTTTATTCTTTATACAGGAGGCACTGGTTTAATGATACATGGATTAGGACAAAGTCATAATGCAGATGTTTTAATGGATCCTCCTTTTCAAATACCATTTTACTTTCCTTCAAGATTATTGGTAGAATGCAAAGCCTATAAAGACAAAATAAGATTGCCAATTGTTAGAAATATTTTAGGTTTTAGAGAAGATATTAATAATTTTGAAATAATAACCGAAGAAATTTTAAAAGGAAGAAAAAATTATAAAAGAACTGCAATATTAAATCATAATTATAGTAGATATTTTTATCAAGTTGCCTTAGCTTCTGTAAACGAACTAACAATAATCGCCCAAGAATTTGCGCTAACACATCACATTCCTATAATATCTTTTGCTTTCTCAAAAAGATATAATTTTTTTAGAAATTTTTTAGAAAATATAAATAAAAATTTTTTAGAAAATATTAACGAAAAAGAGTTAAACAAATTATTTAAGTATTTTAAGAACGAAATTTTTGAAAAACCTTACTTTGCGAAAGAGGATGTACGGATAAAAATATCTAATTTTATAGATGAATCAAAAAAATTGTTTGAATGTATGCATGTTGGTGTTTTAGATGATGGTAGTATAATTTTTTTGTATAGCGCTGAAAAAGATTTTATGCCATCTGACAAGCAAATTGAAATTAATTCGGAAATACAAAAGGATAAAGATAATAAATCAAATTGGAAAATTGCATTAAGTGATTATGGCAATAAAAAATTTTATTTTGAACTGCCAGAAGAAATATACAACGAATGGGCAGACAGTAGATTTGATAAAATGGTAGCAATAGAAGAAAAAGAAAAACATTTTAAACATATTTATGTTTTTGGTAAAAACAGTAATAATAAATTTGTATTTTTTATTTTAAATTTAGATAAAGATTTCGTCAAAGAAGCTAAGGGAAAATTGGGAAAAACTTAAAAAATTAATAATTATTAACCATATTTTAAACTATAAAATTTTATGGTTTAGGATTATATAAAATTATGTCAGAAGAAAAAACTAAAAAATGTCCTTTTCGCGCTGAAGAAATTAAAGCAGAAGCAATAAAGTGTAAGCATTGTGGCGTAAATTTAAACGATTGTGAAAATTTCAAAGATGGAGTTAAAAAAGGCGATTATGCTAAATATATTATAATTGCGATTTTACTTCCAATTATTGGCATCATAATGGGAATAATATTTATGACTAAACATAATCAGGAAACTAAAAAAATGGGTGAAAGTCTTTTGGCGTGGAGTATTTTTATTGCAATAATTGAAGGTATTCTTTTTTATAATTTTTTCCCGTCAATTATGTTAATGCCAACATTTTAATTTCAATATTAAATTTATGAAAGAAAAAAAAATAAAAGATGTAAAAATGGGGTTATTTGTTTTCCTTATTATTTGTTGTATTATTGCTATTCCCGTCTATTTTGCTATTAGCGCTAAAACAAAAATAATAAATTCCGAACCAAAGCTAAAAAGCAATTATTCTAATAAAGCGGAGAACGAGATTATCTACATAGGCGACGAAGCTATTATCAAAAACGGAGCTGAACTCGTATTGCTTGGCAGAACAAAAGATGATTTTTCCGAGTTGCAAAAAATATCATTAGCCAAGGATACTTTTGGTTTAGCTCAAATGATGGAGGCTGAAAGAATATTTGAAGTTAAAAGTGGCACAAAAATTAAATTATTGGACTCTGAAACAAGTTTATTGGATTACAATAGCGACAAAAGGCAAGTTAGAATTTTAGAAGGGCCACAGATAGGCAAAAGTGGTTGGGTAAACTATGACTTTGTAAAAAATGCTACTGACTCACAAATTATTGAAACAGTTTCAGAAAACGAAAAACAAAAAAATGAAGATGAAATAAATTACATAGATGAAGCAAGAAACATTAACAACGATGTTTCTTATGCATATAATTATTTAGTTCAAATATTAACTGACAAGCCAAGACTAATTTATTGGACAGAAACAGATAGAACTATGGTTGCTTTAAATACCGTGGCGCTTGAACAAGCGCATGATAGAGCAATTAAATTAGATGCTCCTGAAAAATATTTTGAAATGCATAATTTATTTTTAAAGGGTTTGCAAAAGTATAAACAAGCTATGCCAATATTTAGGCAAGGATTAGATAGTTCGGACAGAAAAAAACTTAGCCAAACAACTAACTTAATGAATGAGGGAGCAGACATAATGAAACAAATAACAGACGTTATGTATAAATAATATTTTTAACTATTCTTTAAAAAAAACGAACAAAAAAATATTTTTTCACAAGCCAATGAAAGGCAAAAATTATTATCACAAAAAAATCATGCGGGAACTCGGGCTTGGGATTACAAATAGCGATATAAGGAAAATTGATGTTGGGGAGATTGAATAAAATTTTAATTTTTCACTTGACACTTAAAAAATAAAATTATATAATTATATTATCAAAAAAAATAATATTAAAAATATGCCTGAAAATAAATTAACAACAAAAATTAATAGCTTGGAAGTAATTACTAAAAACTTAGTTAAAACAGTTGATAATTTAGCGATTGCCGTTCAAAAAGGTTTTGAAGGAGTTGATAAACGTTTTGAAGGAGTTGATAAACGTTTTGAAGGAGTTGACAAACATTTTAAAAAGATTGATAAACGTTTCGCGGAACAAGATGCGAAATTTGATAAAATTATTTTTGAAATAGACAATATTTCCAGAAATTTAACAATTCTGGAAAAAAAATTTGAAAGGCTGGAAGAAAAAGTTGACAACATTATAAAAACAAACAATGAAGATTTAACGGCTTTTAATAATGACTTGCAAACAATGCGTATTGAAATTAATTTTTTAAAAAAAAGAGTTAAGCAGTTGGAGAAAAGATAATAAAACAATTCAAATAAAAAACGTAGAGACACATCGCAATGCGTCTCTACGTTTTTTGTTTCTAAAAAATCCTAATAATTCGGAACCAAAACATAAACGATATTTGTGCTGTAATCCCCTGCTGATTGGAGGTCGCTGACTTCAACGCGATAAATTAAGTCTGTTATTTCATTGTTTACAGGCAGAGAACTATAAGAAATTTCCCTTGGGCTTGTGTCAAATTGAGCATACACTCCGTCAGCGGAAAAACGCGCCGGAAAAACTCCTGACAAATTATCGTCTCCTGTGTGGTAGCCAAAGGCGCTTGGGCTGGGATTGGCCGGCCACGGATCCGGATCTTCATTGGTGCCGATTACTGGATCAATATCGGCGCCGGTATTTGAAAGAAAAGGCGCGCGCTGATAAACAAACAATTGATAGCCCTGTTCGGCATTGGTTGTAATTGTGAAACGATGCCCGGCTTCCACTTTGGTATTAAGCGGCAATATGCCGAACGGCACGCTGGTTGCGGTGCTGGGAACATCAATAACAACGTCTTCGGTGCTGGTGCCAATCGGAAGCCCTGAAACGTTAAAACTTAAAACCGCGCCGGATACTATTGCACTCGGATAAGACGCGCCGTCATTTTTTAACACGGCTTTTTCAAAATCGCCATACATGCTGTAATAGTTGGAAAACGCGCGAAAATAATAAGTGGTTGATGTTGCGGGACTATTGGCATACACTGTAAATTCCCACTCATCCGTATCTGACTGCGCGTGGTCAAATGAACTGGTGGATATACCAGATTCATTATGCGTGGCTTTGGTAATTGAATCACTCAAAAGCAATGCGTTTATGGAATCATTGTCATAATCTACTCCATCGCCATAAGCCCAAAGCGCGGTGCTTGAAGATTTCTCGCCAACCCAATTAACACCGGTTGCGAAACTTGAATCAGTTGAATATTGCAATCGCATTTTTACATTCTCGCCTAAAATATTTTCCGTCTCTTTAATTGAAAGTCTTAATTTTAAAAGATTGTTATCTCCAATAATTTGCGGAGCGTAATTTTCCAAGGCGGCCGGAATAACAGGGGTCTCTAAATCCTCATCATGATACCAGCGCCAATTCTGTGATTTCGGTGAATACGACGGACTGTCACCCCAAACAATATATCCGCGCGGGTCGCCCGGATCCGAGTCATAATCTTCACCGTCATAATTGCCTGAATGTCCGGTAAACGTCCAAGGACCGGACGGCGTACCGTTTAATACTACATTATACCCGCTCGCAATATCAGTGCTTGTGGCGAAACTGATGTTGGTGCCGGTTGCCCAAGGACTGGCATCAACCACGTTTGCCGTAACCGTAATCATCGCGCCGCCATTAACGCTTAGCTCAAAATCACCGTTGTTAAAAGAATCTATGCTTGTAGTGCCTGACAAATTTAAACCATTAATATCTGTATTTCTAAATTGAAAATAATTTGCCGTCAATGTTGTGGTGGCGACTGACAATGAATAAGCGCCTGATCCCTGATTGGCAACAGTCGTTATTTGCGCGCTTATTCCGGTAATATTTAAAATAGAATTATTTATTTCAATTGAAGAATTATTGGCGATTCTAACATCGCATTGC
>JAGLLI010000071.1 GCA_023140595.1 Candidatus Parcubacteria bacterium | reverse complement strand
GACGGTAGTATTCTGTATGACCCGAAAAGATGCCAATGTCAAATGATTTTAGAGAAAGATTGTTTCCGATATATAGAGGATATTTTAGATGAATTTAGACCAAAATTGCCAAATTTTCAAGGTATTATGAATAATAATATTGCGAAAAGCGCCTTAAGCCCGGCCGCGCATATTTTGGACGAAACGGGCATAAGAGGCACTATTTCTGAGATGAAAAAGTTATTATTTACCGCCTACAAAGGTAAAAATTTTTTCGCGGTTAAAGCCAGCCCTAATTTATGGGTTTTAAAGTTAATGTTGAAAATGGGGTTTGGTCTGGATTGCGCTTCCCCGACAGAATTAGTAAGAGCGCTTAAGGTTGGCGCGAGACCAATGGATATAATGCTCACTAGCAATAACACGAGCGTTGAATTGCTTGAATTGGCATTGCATGTCGGCTGTATTCTTAACTTGGATGATATTAGCTTTTTGAAAAAGATTTCCAGAGTTCCTGAATTAATCTGTTTTCGTTATAATCCAGGTGAATTAAGAACAACAGGAAGTAATGAAATTATTGGTAATCCACCGGATCAAAAATACGGCATAAGAGATGATCAAATCATAGAGGCTTACAAGAGAGCCATTGATTTAGGCGCAAAAAAATTTGGTATTCATGTAATGTATTGTTCAAATCAAAGGGATTATAAAAATTTAGTCGGAACCGCGAAGATGCAGTTGAATGTTGTTAGGAAAGTACAAGATAAGCTTGGAATTCAATTTGAATTCATAAACATGGGCGGAGGATTGGGTATTCGTTATCATTACGGGCAGCCACCGCTTAATATTTGGTTGATGGCGCAAAGCATTAACGATGCTTTGTATGATTTTGAAAAAGAAAACGGCTATGTGCCTAATTTTTTTACCGAATCAGGAAGATATGTTATGGGGCCGCACGGAGTTCTTGCTGGCAAATGCATTAATGTAATGGAAAAATATAGAAAGTTTATCGGTGTTGATTTTTGCGATGCCGCTGATATTCTTAGGGCGGTAATTTACAAAGATTCTCATCACGAAATTAAAGTTGTCGGCAAAGAAGAGATGGTGGAGGAGGTTGATATTGTCGGGTCTCTTTGCGAAAATTTTAAGCTGGCAAAAAATCGGTTAATGCCAGCAATTGTTGAAGGTGATATATTGGTTGTACAAGATACGGGAGCGCATGGCAAGGCAATGACATCAAATTATAACGGCTGGGGAGCTTCGCAAGTTTTAGCTTTTCATCCGGACAATTCCATAACCAGAGTTGAACGAGCGCAAACCATTGAGGATCTTATGCGCACAGATGCAGAATGTGATTTTAAGAAAATTGATTTTAATTAAAACGAAGAACAGGAGGACAAAATGACGAAAAAAAGTAGATTACCAAAAGGCGGAGAAAATCTTTTTCAGGAGATTAAAAGAGTATGCACGGAGGCGGAAGTTAATGGCGTAAAATTGTATAAACTTTCAATTGGGCAACCGGCAGGTTCTGCAATGCTGGTAGCAAAGGTGTTGGCTTCTATTGCTGTAATGATAAACAGAGAGTCTATCCATGAATATCAGGACAACGGCTCTTTGGGTGTTGACAATTTTTATAGATGGCTTGATAGTCTTCCCATTATTAGTGTCTTGGAAAAAATTTCCTCGGCTATTCCAGGTCATGTTTTGAGAAATAACCCTATAGCTGAAGCATTGTATGTGCAGAAACATGTGACTGATATGCTTTTGGCAATTTTGAATACGAGGCGAGACACAGAACAAAGCAAATCGGATATAAAAACCTTTGCTCAAGAATTTGCCCAATTCCATGTCAAAACCGATCTGTCAAAATTTGAAGATTTTAAATACTTGCCGATTCAGGGCATTAAACCTACGCTTGGGCTTATACCCATGGCTTGTGGAGCAATAAACGGTCAGGTATTCGGAGTATCCACAATGACTAAACCGGGATATCCGACTCCTGAAGATTGGGCTAATTATTTAAACCAAACCGTAGCCGCGCTACCAGCTAATCCGAAAAACGTTTTTCGTTTTTCTCCAGAGGATATTCCCGCACAAACAAAGTTGATTATGATTAATGGACCACATAATCCAACAGGCCAAATTTTTACTCGCGAGTGGCTTAAAGCATTGTGCAATTACTGCATTGTAAATAACATTAGAATATTTAACGATGGTGCATATGCTAAACTTGCTTACGGGGAACATTGCGCGCTTGCCGATGTGGCTGTGGACTATCCTAGTCTTTCGTGGGTCGAAGCATTTTCAGCCTCAAAGCTTGGTTGTAATTTTACCGGATGGCGGGTTGGAGCAATTGTCGGTTCAAGTGATTTTATTGAAGATATTGCAACTATAAAAGGAAATACGGATTCAGGATTTTTTGCTCCAGCGGCTATAGGCGCTTTAGCCGCAACTAGATACGGTGAGACAGAGATTAAAAGCAATTGTTTCACTTTTCAAAAAAGACAGAATCATATAATTGAAATCGCAGAAAATTTTGGCATGAAGTTAGCGGTCTTGCCACAGGCTACATTCTTTAATCTTTGGAAATGTCCCAAAAAAGCATTTGGTGAAAAAATTCAGGATGCAAAACATTTCAATTTTATGATGATTAAAAAAACCGGCGTTGTTGGCGTGCATTTTGATCCATATATTAGATATGCCGTTGTTGCGCCTGTCGAGCAAACAAAATTTACTGATGCAATTATCAAGGCTTTTGATAGGGCAAGAGTGGAATATTAAGGAAAATTAAATATTCTAATAAATAAAAGACAACACGGGGTTCGCGTAAATAACACGCGAACCCTTTTTATTTCGCTAAACCTAGCATTTTAGCTTGCTTTTATCGCCATTAAGTGATAACATAATAAATATTATCCATAAATTAACTTAAAAAATGCCCAAAAAATTAATGATTATAGACGGGAATGCTTTGATTCATCGGAGTTTTCACGCGTTGCCGCCTACTATGACGACCAAGGACGGAACAGTTGTGAACGCTGTTTACGGTTTTATGTCTTTTTTAATTAAAGCCATGCGGGATTTGCGACCGGAATATGTTGTTTTGACTTTGGATAAAAAAGGGCCGACATTCAGGCATGAGAAGTTTAAGGAATATAAGGCAAAACGGATAAAAGCGCCAGATGAATTATACGCGCAGATTCCAATGGTAAAGAAATTAGCTGAAGATTTTAATATTCCCGTTTTTGAAAAAGACGGTTTTGAAGCGGATGATTTAATCGGGACAATCGCGGCGGAAATATCCGCCCGTAGGAACAGTGCGCTGCCCTGTTCTTGCGAATGTGTTATCGTAACCGGTGATAAAGACACATTGCAGTTAGTTAACGAGCATACAAAAGTTTATTCTATGAGCCGCGGGCTTAGTGATTCTATTTTGTATGACGAGGCGCTGGTTAAAGAAAAAATGGGGGTGCGAGTTGATCAGGTGGTTGATTATAAGGCATTGAGCGGAGACGCGAGTGATAATATTCCGGGGGTACCGGGGATTGGCGCTAAAACAGCGGTTGCGCTGTTAAAGGAATTTGATAATTTGGATAATTTGTATAGCAACATAACAGACAACAAACAACAAGCAACAAAAAAAATTAAACCGCGAATTTTAGATTTGCTTGTTAAGCACAAGAAAGGCGCTTATTTGTCGCAAGATTTGGCAACGATTAAGCGTGATGTGAAAATTAAATTTGATTTGGAAGCGACTCGTTTTTTTGATTTGGATAAAGACAAAATTGTTAAGGCACTTGGCGCGCTTGAATTCAAGTCTTTATTGCCGCGCGTGCAAAATTTGTTTAACGAGCTTGTGGCGGATACAAAAGAAAAAAAACAACAAGCAACTGAAAATAAATTTGAACGCAATAGAAAGAATTTTAAATATATTTTAGTTGATACGGAGGCTAAGTTTAAAAAATTTTTAACTGAAATAAAAAAGCAAAAACATTTTACTTTTGATACGGAGACTTCCAGTTTTGATCCGATTACTTGTGGTTTGCTGGGAATTAGTTTTTCCTGGAAGAAAGGGGAGGCGTATTTTTTGTCACTAAGAATCAAAAATAAAGAATTATCTTTTTATAGGAACAGGGCACTGCCCTGTTCGGTTGACAATAAAAGCCAGGGGTCTTTGTTTGGTGATGTGAAAAAATCGGATATTGCTAGCGGGAACGAAAAATGGCTGGAAAAATTGAAGCCTGTTTTTGCTGATAAAAAAATTAAAAAAACGGCGCATAATGCCAAATTTGATGTAAGGGTTTTAAAAAATAAGGGGGTGATTGTTGGCGGTTTGGATTTTGATACAATGATTGCCTCTTATCTTTTAAACCCGGGAACGCGCGGGCATGGTTTGGACGCGCTTACTTTTACTGAGCTGGGGTTTGAAAAGATATCTAAAAATGATTTATTGGGGATAGGAAAAGACAAAAAAACTTTTAGCGAAGTTGAAATGGAAAAATTAAACCTTTATTCATGTGAAGACGCGGATTTTACGGAGCGGCTAAGGCATATTTTAAAACCGAAATTAAAAAAAGAAAATCTGGAAATGCTTTTTAGCACTATTGAAATGCCGTTAATTGAAGCGCTTTCATATATGGAGGACAAAGGCGTAAAAATTGACGCGGATTTTTTGCTTGGTATGAGCAAAAAAATGACAAAAAAAATTAAAGCGCTTGAGAAAAAAATTCATGATTTGGCCGGAGAAATTTTTAATATCAGATCCACAAAACAATTAAAATATATTTTATTTGAAAAAATGGAATTGCCGACTTATACAATTAAAAAAACCAAAACCGGTTTTTCAACCGGAGCGGATGAATTGGAAAAATTGAAGGAATACAGTCAGATAATTTCCTTGATTCAAGAGTACAGAGAATTAAATAAATTAGTTAGCACATATATTGACGCTTTACCGGAACTTGTTAATGAAAAAACCGGGCGTGTTCATACCAGTTACAATCAAACAATTACCGCCACAGGCAGATTATCTTCCACTAAACCGAATCTGCAAAATATTCCGGTTAAAACCGATTTGGGCAATGAAATCAGAAAAGCGTTTATCGCAGATAAGGGTTATAAATTATTGGCTTTGGATTATTCGCAGATTGAATTAAGGCTGGCGGCGCATATGTCAGGCGACAAAAAAATGATTAAGGCTTTTTTAAACAACGCGGATATTCATAGCGCGACCGCTGCTGAAATAAACAATGTTTCCTTGGAAAATGTTGACACAAAAATGCGCAGAGAAGCAAAGGCCATAAATTTCGGAATTCTTTACGGCCAAGGTCCGCGCGGACTTTCCCGCGGCGCAGACATTCCTTACGCGCAAGCCAAGGATTTTATTGATAATTATTTTAAAGTTTACTCGGGCATAAAAAAATACATAGATGAAAAAATCGCGTTTGCGCGCGAAAACGGCTATACAAAAACATTGTATAACAGAAAAAGATATTTGCCGGAAATTAATTCCAGTATTTTAATGGTAAAAAAAGGCGCTGAGCGCATGGCGGTAAATACGCCAATACAAGGAACGGCGGCTGATATAATTAAAATCGCCATGATTGAAGTTATGGATAAAGTTTGCAATGATAAAGCAAAAATGTTAATGCAGGTTCATGATGAATTGATTTTTGAAGTTAAAGATAGCGAGGTGGAAAAAGAGGCAAAGAATATTAAAGATATTATGGAAGGTGTTATTAAATTAGACGTTCCGATAATTGTTGATGTTAAGGTTGGGGGGGATTGGGGGGAGATGGAAGTTGTTGTAGTTTAAAATAAAAAATGGCAGGCGCTGGAAGCGTCCTGCCATTAGGTTGGTTGTTACTTAATTCTCAGAAAAAATCCTTTTTTGCTAATTCTTGAGAAAGAATTTTTGATTCAGGTGTCCTTTCCTTGTTCTGTATGTTGTCGTAACCAAGCGTGAAAAACGACAGCCCAACTAAAAATAATAATATTTTTGTAATCGGTTTAATCCTACTTGGCAACACTGTATATGCCATTGTCAGCAATCCAACAACAAAAACGAGGTAACAAAAAATTTCAATAAACATAGTCTCCCCTCCTTTTTAAAAAGATCATTTTTTTTGTTTTAAATCACTTGCCATTTAAGAATTTAAGCATTAAATTAACTTATCACAAAAATAATATTATGTCAATTCTTCAATATAAAAAATTAAAAAATACAAAGTGCCCTTGGGGTAAAAAAATCTGCATTCTTGGATTTGGGATTGAAAATCAGGCGTTGGTTGAATTTTTATTGAATGAAAAAATTGAATGTGAAATTACGATTTGCGACGCGCAAGAAAATATTGCGGGAACGCGCCGCGGCGCGTTCTTGCGCAGTAAAAACATTAAATGGAATTTAGGCGAAAATTATGATAAAAATCTTGATCAATACGATATTATTTTCCGCATTGCCGGCTACCCGCTGTTCTCTCCTGAAATTAAAAAAGCAAAAAAAGCCGGCGTTGAAATTTCAAGTCCGATAAAATTGTTTTTTGAATTATGCTTGACAAAAAATATTATCGGCGTAACAGGAACAAAAGGCAAAGGCACAACCTCATCTTTGATTTATGAAATTTTAAAATCCAACG
>JAGLLI010000070.1 GCA_023140595.1 Candidatus Parcubacteria bacterium | reverse complement strand
GCTTTTGTCAGTCGCGATATTAAAACTTTTCTTTTATGATTTGTGGAGCTTGGGACAGCTTTATCGCATAATCGCGTCAATCAGCCTTGGCATGGTTCTGCTTGGCATTTCATTTTTATATCAAAAGTACAAACATGTTTTTAATGAGATTATTAATGATTAATGGTGATTTTATGAAAAAATTATTTATATTACTATTTTTATTTATCACCCCGCTTGTTTGCGCTGCGGATTTTAGTTTGGAAAAATGGCCGCTTTATAAAGACGTTAAAGAAGTTAAAACAGGCCTGAACAGTTTTTCTATTGATGATGAAATTTTTAAAAATACGCAAAAAGATTTGCGGGATTTGCGCGTTATTGATAATAAAAACAGAGAAGTTCCGTATAAGCTTTTAAAAAGCCATAGCAAATCCGAAACGCAAACTTTTTTTCCGAAAATGTTAAATAAATCTTACGCGCCGGGAGAAAATTCATCAGCTGTGTTAGATTTTGGCGTGAATAATCAAGGAATAAATTTTTTGGAAATAACAACAAGTTCGGAAAATTTTCAAACAAGCGCCCGCGTGTACGGCTCAAACACAATCGGCGATTGGCGCGTATTGGCTGATGATATTTATATTTATGATTATACTGATAATAGAGGCAATATGTTTTACAAGCGAACATCACTTAATTTTCCGGAAAGTATTTATCAATATTTAAAAATAGAAATTGACGATAATATTGGTAAGCCTATTAAAATAGATAAAATAACAGGCAAAAGAATAAAAAAAGAAAACGCTAAAGAACTTAGGCGAGAAGTCGCGTTTAATAAAAAAACAGCAGGCAATAATACCGAGTTGGTAATTGACTTAGGACAGGGCGGCATTCCACACAGCAAGATTACAGTCGGAGTTGGTGATAAAAATTTCAATCGTTCTTTAGATATTTACGCAAGTTTTAACAATGAAAATTGGCGTAAAGTTTCAGGCGGTTATATATTCAGATATAATACGCCAAAGTTTAACGG
Organism: Candidatus Parcubacteria bacterium; assembly: GCA_023140595.1. GTDB lineage: Bacteria > Patescibacteriota > Patescibacteriia > Patescibacteriales > UBA12075 > JAGLYP01. The sequence continues at coordinate 7,120 of JAGLLI010000070.1, read as the reverse complement.
TGAAAATTTAGTTTTAGATTTTTCGGAAATCAACGAGCGCTATATTAAATTTATTATTTATAATTATGATAACGTTCCGCTTGATATAAATAAAATAACTATTTATTCAGTTTACAGAGAAATAGTATTTAAAGCAGAAGCCGGAGGCGAGTATAAAGTTTATTACGGCAACAAAGACGCGCGTTGGCCGGTTTATGATTTGGATAAATATTTTCAATATTTGGATTTGAATAATGTTAAGCAAGTCAATTTGTCAGATGAAAAGGTTAATCCGATTTTAAAAATGTTAGATTACGACAAGGGGAATCCTGAAAAAAGCGAAAAGATTAAAAATTTAATGTCTATTTCACTGGTTTCAGCTTCAATAATTTTGATTATATTGGCGGCGCAATTTTTTAGAAAGAAAAAATAAAAAATTTTATAATAAATTAATAATATTTATAGTAATCGCGTTTAACAAAAATTAATCGCGTTAATATAAATTAAAGGAGGAAATATATGCGCACATTAATCGTAGAAGACGAAAAAGATATTTGTGATTTTTTAAAAAAAAGTTTGGAGTCGGAGTGCTATGTGGTTGACACGGCATTTGACGGAGAAGAAGGGTTAAGGCTAATTCAAACCAGTAGTTATGACATGGTGATATTGGATAATAATATGCCGAAAAAAACCGGACTGGAAGTTTGCAAAGAATTGCGCGCGGAAGGAAACAGTGTGCCGATTTTAATGCTTTCGGTTCAATCTGAAACCACGACTAAAGTTGATTTGTTAAACGCAGGCGCTGATGATTATTTAACTAAGCCGTTTTCCATTGATGAATTAAACGCCAGAATTAAAGCGCTTTTAAGGCGGCCAAAAGAAATAGAAAGCGAAGATTTGCGTATTGACGATTTGTTTTTGGATTTAAACCGTCATATTGTTACAAGAGGCGAGAAAGAAATATATTTAACCAAGAAAGAATTTACTTTATTACAATATTTATTAAGAAATAAAGGGATTGTGCTTTCGCGAAGCATGATTATGGAGCATGTTTGGGATATGAATGTTGATCCGTTTTCCAATACCATTGAATCGCATATTATGAGTTTGAGAAAGAAGCTTGATTTGCCAAAACACAAGAAACTCATTCATACGGTAAGCGGGAGGGGCTATAAGATTGATGTTGTTGATTAAAAAAATAGAATATTTTATAAAATAAAAACCGCTAATAATAAAATTAATTAGCGGTTTTTTTATAATTATTTTATAAAGATTTCATAATTATTTTAATTTTTCTTCATCAGGTTTTTGTTATAATTTAATTAAAAGTGGATAAGTAAAAAAAGAAAATAGTCGTTCTTTAATTTAATCGTTCTTTGAAAAAATTACAAAAAATAAAGTATTTTGTTTTAATTCCAAAAAAGGAGGTGTCTATGAAAATTATTAATAAGATATATGATTGCCGTTATATTGATTTATTACCGCAAGAAGTTATTGATAGTTTCGCGGAGTGCTATAAGGAAATATTTAATCAATATTGGAATGAAAAATGGACAAAAGAAACAGCAGAGAATATAATAAAGAAAGGATTAGTTGCTGCCAAAGAAAGAAAATCAATTATATCTTTATTGTTTGATGATAAAAGGGTTGTTGGATTTGCATGGATTGTTCTTGCTGCCATTGATTCGGTCAATATTGAAGATATGCCATATAATTTAACTGAAACTGAAAAAGAATATGGCGTAAAAGCCGTAAAATATTGGCTCAATTCGGTAAATCAGAGAAAAATAATTATTTACAGAGAGTTGGGAATTTACAATAAATATCAAAATTTAAAAAACGAACATATTGCGTCAAGGATTACGCTTCCTATAATAAAAAAAGCCTATGATAAAGAGTATAATGCTCTTTTTTACTGGACAAATCCGAATAATGCAACCTTTAAGCTTGGCTTAGGTTTTTGCTGGTATCCAATCCATTATTACGTGAACCATGATAGAGTTATTATGGTGGGCGAGGTTAAAAAGTTTATTTATTACCTGCAGGGCATATTAAGCAAAGACAAAAAAATATTAAAAAAAATGTTAAAAAACAGAAAAAATTATTTGCAATTATAAATTTTAAAATAGAGGGGCGATTTAGTTATTTCGATTGCCCCCTTATTTCTCGTTTGATAAAAAATGTTAAGAAAATATGAAATTTTAATTAATTCAATAAGCAGTCAAAAAAAATATTGTGAAGGTATTTGGGGAGGAAAATTTTCTAATTATTATTTATTAGGGGTACAGTTGGTAGCTGTTAAATCTCTAAAAAAATTTTCCCATGAAGGTTCGGATAATCTAGATAAAATATTTTGTTTTGATTTAGGGGAAATTGCGAATGCGAATTTTAGCCAAATAAATATTATTAATGTTTCTTCTTTTTGCGGAGTAAATGGACTTATATGGGGTTATGATATTTTTCCGGAAAAAAAGAAATTATTAAATTTTTCTGTAAAGAATAAAGATATCAAAATTTATGATATTGATCCTCTTAGCGAGGCTTTGAAAAAATTATTAGGAACAGTAGATAAGCCAAGATTTCCTTTTTTAGCCGGTTCTCATGTTCCTTGCGCGTCAAAAAATATAATTGTAAAAGGTGAAGATTTTATTTACGCTGCGGAAGGAATAGGGATCCCTGTAAATAGAGATAAAGACGCTTGCCTCTTAATGGAGGATATTGGACATATTCCGTTAAATGTTAAATATGTTGAAGAATACAAAATAATGATATTAAAAAAATTAGTTAAAAGCATATTACATGTTGGGTATAATCAAAAAGTTAATTTTAAAGAAATTTTTATTGGTATAAAGTCAATTAAGATTGACGATGGAGAGTATGGATGCGCGATGGCTGTTTCTCCTTATTTTAGCATTGCTGAAGATGCTGTCCCAAAATATAACGATATTTTTTCATTGGATATTAATATTTGGGAAAATATAGTAAGAAATAATTTTTTGTATAATTATGGAGGTATTTAATATTATAATTTACATTGTTATTGTGATATTTGGCTTGTTTCTCTCCTTGTTGGTTTATCTGAAAAATAAAAAATCTTTTGTAAACATCTTTTTTTCACTGTTCATAATTTCACTTATCGGCTGGATAGTAACTCTTTTTATTTTTTATAATTGCGATCAGCAATCAATTTTATTAATCGGCAGATTGAATTTTGCCGCTACGGAAATAGTTGGCTATTTTGGTTTTTATTTCGGTTATTTTTTTCCTAAAAAAATATTTTATTTAAATAAAAAAACACATATTGCATTATTTTTGTGGTTGATTTTTTTGGTTTGCATTACAATTTTTACGGATTTAATCAGTAAAAATGAAATAATTAGCCAAGATGGCATTGAAACGATTTTTGGTAAATTTTATTTTGTTTTCATTTTGCATTTTGTTGTTTTAGTATCATTGATATTTATTTTCCCTTTATGTAAATACAGGAAAGTAAACAAATTACAAAAACAGCAAATAAAATATTTTGCGCTAGGATCATCATTGTCAATTGTGACAGGGATAATAACTAATATTGTATTGCCTTTTACTTTTAATTATTATGATTTACAAATTTTTGGTCCGATTTCACTCTTTTTTATTTTTGGTTTCACAAGCTACGCCATCATAAAACACCAACTCCTGGACATAAAAGTGGTAATCCAGCGCTGGATAATATATTCAATTTTATTTTCTGTTATTGTCAGCACCTATTTGGCTTTAATGTTTTTATTGGGATTCTTTTTTCAGCAAAATACTGATTTTGCAATGCCAGCGGCCGCTTTAATTACTACCGTAATTTGCATATATACCGTTCCCATAATTGAAAGATATTTTAAAAAATGGACTGATAAAATTTTTTTTAAAGACAAGTATGATTATTCAGAAGCTATTTTTTCGCTAAGTGAAATTTTAAATAAAAATATTGATTTAGACAGACTGTTAAAAGAGGCGTCTAAAAAACTGAAAAATATTTTGAAAATTAAAAATTTAATGATTATTTTGCCGAAACAAAATATATTGTTAGACGCTAAAGGCGTATTAAGCGTTAAATCATTCAGTTTTATTAAAGACTCCATAAAGGCAATCGAGGATGATGATATATCTTATTTGAATCATAGTGAAATAACAAATTTATTAAAATGCGTAGACAAAAAATCAGAAAAATATAATGCTTTAAAAATAGCGGAAATTTATGGCAAGAAATTTAATATTTCAGTTATGGTGCCGATTAAGCTGGAAAATAAATTAATAGGCCTTTTGATGCTTGGCGAAAAGTTGTCCGGAGATATATATACAAATGAGGATTATAGTCTTTTAAAAACTTTTTCAATTCAGGCCGGCGTTTCCTTGGAAAAAGCGCGGCTATATGAGAAAGTAAAAAACCATTCCAAAGATTTAGAGAAAAAAGTAAAGGCAAGGGTGTCGGAAATAAAAAAATTACAAGAAGAGCAGAAACAGATGATGCTGGAAATTTCCCATGGCCTGCAAACGCCATTGACAATTATTAAAGGTGAATTGTATAATCTTGAAAGCCAAATAAAAGATAAGAAAAATATTAAATATTTAGAAAGAAATTTGGATAGAATTTCTATGTTTATATATGACATGCTCAGGCTTGCCAAAATGGAAAGCCAGAAAGACGGATTTGAAAAAGAAAAATTTGATTTAAGCGAATTATTTTTTGATTTAATTGAAAATTTTAAAATTATCACTCAAGAAAGAAATATTTCGCTTAAAAGCGATATAGAGAAAAATGTATTTTTTAACGGCAGTAAAAAAGAGATTGAAGAATTAATAATGAATATTGTAAGCAATAGCGTAAAATATTTTGACAGCAAGAAGAATAAAGAAATAAAATTTGTTTTAAAAAGAAAAGGCAGTATAGTTAAATTAACTATTGAAGATAACGGAATAGGAATAAAAAAAGATAAAATAGCAAAGCTATTCTCTCGTTTTTATCGGGCAGGAAAAGATAATAGGGGCACGGGGCTTGGTCTGGCAATATGCAAAGAAATTGTCAACCGCCATTTAGGAGATATAAAAGTTGAAAGCGAAGAAGGGGCAGGCGCTAAATTTATTATTTTGTTGCCTTTAATAAAGAATAAGAATAAAAAAATTTAAATTTTTAAATTATGCGTATTCTTGTAGTGGAAGATGAAAAAGAAATAAGCGAATCATTGGCGCGCCGCTTGCGAGCAGATAAGTATGAAGTGGATGTTGCGTTGGATGGAGAAAAGGGCTTATTTTTAGCTCGTACAAATGATTATATTTTAATGATTTTAGATTATAATCTTCCAAAGCGAGACGGCCGCCAGATTTGCAAAATAATCAGGAAAGAGGGGATTGATTTGCCGATAATTATGCTAACTGTTGAATCAGGGCTGGAAGACAAGGTTGGCATGATGGATTTGGGCGTTGATGATTATATTACTAAGCCGTTTTCATTTGATGAGCTTATGGCTAGAATCAGGTCTTTATTGCGTAGACCTAAGCATATTGAAAGAGAAATAATAACAGTCGGCGATTTGATTATTAATAAAAGCATTTTTAAAGTTAAGCGCAAAAACAAGGAAATCAGTTTAACGCGCAAGGAATTTATGTTGTTGGTTTATTTGGCGAAAAATAAAAATTGTGTTATTTCCAGCGAGGTAATATTGGAACATGTCTGGGATATGAATGTTGATTTATTTTCCCATACCGTTAAAACCCACATTATGAATTTGCGCCGGAAAATTGACGGTGGGTTTAAGACAAAGCTCATTCACACTGTAATATGCAGGGGGTATATGGTTGCCGCTAAAAAATAATAGCAAACTTGGGAATAAAAATAAAAAAATGACGAATGAGTTTAAAAAAATTCAGATAGATAAGCTGTTAGAGCTTAATCGTTTTGCTGAATTCGGACGGCTGTCAAGCGGGTTTTTTCATGAGTTTGTAAATTCTTTAACTTCTATTTCATTAAACATGGAACAAGCAGACGATGGCGGACATGAGAAGTTAAAAGAAGCAAAATTATATCTGGCAAGGGCTATCGGCGCTTCAAGGCAAATGGAAAATTTTCTTATGCTGGCGCGCAAGCAAATAGCGACGCAGGAAGACATAAAATTATTTTCCGCAAAGGATGAAATTAAGCAAGTTATTAAAATACTTGCTTATAAAGCGCGCAAGGTCAATGTTGATATCAACTTTAATCCATCGGCAGATATTAAAATTTACGGCGATGCCATAAAATTCAGCCAAGTTATAATTAACTTGGCAATGAACGCCATTGACGCGTATCCTGACACAGGCGGGCGGATTAACGCGGGCAACGCGAAGCGAGAGGTTTTAATCAGCCTGAATAAGAATAAAAGTGAGTTTATTTTAAGCATAGAAGATTGGGGTTGCGGCATACCGGATGAAAATGCTGAAAAAATATTTGAGCCGTTTTTTACAACAAAAGATTTTTCAAAAGGAGCCGGCATAGGGCTTTACTCGGTAAAAAATATTGTTGAAAAAGATTTCAAAGGCGCGATTAAATTAATAATAAGCAATAAAAAAGGAGCAATTTTTAGCATTGCCATTCCGATTAAACATATTTAAAAAAAGAAGATTAAATTTAATAATCTTTACAGAAACTTTACTTCTCTTTTGTTATCATAAAATTAGTTGTATAATAATTCTCGCGGCTATGGCTAATTTTTTAAAAGAATATCGATGCGAACATTGCAATAAGCTCTTTTTTAAAGGCGACTTGCAGAGTTGTATGGTGGAAATCAAATGTAAGAACTGTAAAAACATTAGCAGGATTGAGGAAAAAAATTGTAATAGTAAAGATTTAGCCGCGGTTATGTAAAAATTAAGGAAGTATTGTCTTTTTTGCGTTAATTTGGTATATTGTTTATAGCAGTTTATCTGCTTTAAAAAACCTGAGAAGCTCTTAGAAGCTCGCGTCAATCGGCACGGGTTTTTTAACACCCGTAAATTATTTTACATGACCCCGCCTCCGCGCGAGAAATAACAGAAGCTCAAAAGAAGCTCATCAATTATGATGAGTTTTTTATTTTATTTATTGCTTATTTTAGGCAAATAGTTAAGAGGCTGCCAGCTAACATTTTTTGTT
>JAGLLI010000007.1 GCA_023140595.1 Candidatus Parcubacteria bacterium | reverse complement strand
TTGAAATAGTTTTAATGCTTTTAATCGCTTTTGTGTCTATTGCTGTTGCGGGTTTTTCTGACTCAGCCTTTGGGGTTTTTAAAGCCTATTTTTTTGAACCGGTTTTGGTTTTTATTTTAATATTTAATGTGTTTGGTAAATTTTCCGCAAAAACGCAAAATAATAATAATGTAGAGACGAAAGATTTTTCGTCTCTACATTATTATTATTTTGCGTTTTTGCGGAAAATTTTATGGCCCTTGGCGTTCTCAGCCTTTTTTGTTTCGTTATACGCAATTTTGCAAAAAATAGGATTATTATATTCTCCGGAAAATTTCTTGCCACGCATGACAGGAACATTTTTTTACCCAAACGCGCTTGGGCTTTATTTGGGGTCTATTGTTATTATTATGATAGGATTTTGTTTACATGAAATAAAAAAGATACAAGATACAAGATGCAAGATACAAACAAATTCACCCGTCAAGCGAATACAGGCAAAATTAGACCCGTTAAGCGAACACAAGCAAATTACTTTTTTAATTTTAACTATACTTCTTTCTTTACTGGCAATCTTTTTTGCCAAATCCGAAGGCGCCTTAATCGGGATTTTTGTTGCCTTGTTTATAATGCTAATTGTTTGGCTCTTTAATAAATTTTCATTAAAATTATTAATTCCCAAAATAATTATCAGTCTTATTTTGATTTTCGTAATTGCCAGTCCTTTTATATATCTTAAATTAATTCCGGAGCATAAATATTTTAATTTTGACAGCAAAGCCTTAAATTATATTACTGACAAAACCATGCTTAAGGATTTTTCCGGAGAAGTGCGCAAACAGCAATGGCGTGAGACTTGGGAATTTTTAACTGCCAGCCCTAAGAATTTTATTTTTGGTGCCGGTTTGTCCGGTTACAAGGGCGCGATAGAACCTTATCACCAAGAAGGCATATTTTTTAACAGCGAGCGTGATATTGATTTTCGGCGCAAGCTGGTTTTGTTTGATGAAAAATACAAAGCCGCGCATTGGCGGCCGGTAGAAATTTATATGTATCCGCATAATCTGATTTTAAATTTTTGGAGCGAACTGGGGCTTTTGGGAATGTTGTTGTTTGTTTGGATAATCGGGAAAATGATATTTTTAAGTATTAAGAAAAATGGATTTATAGCTCTTGGCTTATTAGGAGCCATAATGGTAATTGCAGTTCACGGATTGGTTGATGTTCCTTATTTTAAAAATGATTTAGCGGTGTTGTTTTGGGTTTTTGTGGCGGTTTTGGGGATGATTACGCCCGTTAAGCGAGTACAAGCGAATTTAGGCAATAAAAAACTTGATAAAAAATCAAGTTAATAAATCATTGTTAGTTTGTTTAGGCGCGCCGTTTAAGTTTTTTATAAAAATTTTCACGGCTTGCGATCATGATGAAAATAATAATTAATTCGTTGTTTTTGATTTTATAAATAATCCTATAATCCACGGCTTTAAATCTGACACCGAATTTGTATAAATTTTTAAATTCATTGCCTTTAAGTTTTTCGCCTGCAAGAGGATTTTTTAAGAGAATTGGAAAAATATTATGGCGAATAAAAAGCTGAGCTTCGCGGCTTAATTTTCTAAAATCTTTTTTACAGCTGTTAATGACAAAGAAGTCATACATAAATTATAGATTAAATTCTTTATCAAATTTTTTACTGTTAATAATTTTTTCTTTTCCATTGCGAATATCAGATACCCTGTTTTGCAGTTCACTAAAGAAAGGCTCGCTATAAATCCAGTCTTCTTGCGTGTGGGTTTTTGAAAAAAAAGCGTGTCTTAACAGCTGGCGGAAAAATTCGCTGCGATTTGCAAATTTTCCCAGTTTTACTTGTTTGTCAACTAAAACCGCAAGCTCTTTATTTAATGAAATATTGTATGTATTCATAAATTTTGTTATTATGTGGATTATTAATATAATAGCAGAAATAAATTTTATGTCAAGCATTGGCAAGGTTTGGCAAGAATATATTTTAATGACTGATATAATTTTACAAAAATTTATAGCAAACGCAGGTTATTGCTCCCGCCGCAAGGCTGAGGAGCGTATTCGTTCTGGGCAAGTAAAAGTAAACAATAAAATCGCGGAATTGGGCATGAAAGTATCAAGTGATGATAAGATTGAAATCGGAAATAAATTAATAGAATTGCCAAAAGAAAAAATTTATATTACCCTAAATAAGCCTGTTGGAGTAACTTGTACCAATAGAAGATTTAAGAATGAAAAAAACGTTTTTGAATTATTGCCGGGTGAATTTAAAAATCTGCATGTTGTCGGACGGCTTGATAAAAACAGCCGCGGTTTGGTATTATTGACTAATGACGGCGACATGACTATGCGGATGACGCATCCTCGGTTTGGGCATGAGAAGAAATACGTGGTTCAATTAAGAATTAAGAATCAGGAATTACACCCATCAAGCGAGCACAGGCGAATTGATCAAATTATAGATAATTTTTTAAAGGGAATTGATATTGGTGATGGTGATGGAGTTGTTAAAGTTAAGAAAATTAAGTATTTAGAAAAAAATAAATTTGAAATTATTTTAACAGAAGGCAAAAAACGGCAGATTCGGAGGATGTTTAAAGTGTTGGACTTGGATGTTGTTGACTTAAAAAGAGTTGTGATTGGAAATATTAAATTAGGGAATTTGAAAGTGGGAAAATGGAAAGAATTGAAAGTCGGAGATCTGGGATTGTTGTGATTGTTGAGATTTTATAAATTTAAAATCATAAATCATAAACCTAAAATCATAAATTATTTGGAAGGGTGGCTCGAGTTGGTTTAAGGCGTCGCTCTCGAAAAGCGATGAGGGTTCACGCTCTCCGCGGGTTCGAATCCCGCCTCTTCCGCAATTAAAAATATACGTACAATATGTACGTACATTTTTAATTTTAAAATTTTTGTAAATTTATAATTACGCAATCTAATGCGTTTGCGATAAATTAAACAATAATATTTTTATGTTAAATAAATTTTAGAACCATGGTTATAGTGTCAACTATAACATGGACGAGTGCAAAAAATTGACTTCCTGAAAAAAAAATGTTATGTTTAATGCTAGTTAAATAAAAAAATAAAATTAATAAATATGCCTAAAAGAACATTTCAACCAAGCACAAGAAAAGCCAAAAAAAAGCACGGATTTAGGGCAAGAATGTCTACTAAAAACGGGCAAAATGTTATAAAAAGCCGCAGAGACAAAGGAAGAAAAGTGTTAACCAAATAATTCTAAAAAAATATGCTTCCTCAAAAAAATCGCTTAAGCAAGAAAAAAGATTTTGACAAAGTTTTTAAAAAAGGAAAATCAAGCTTTGACGGTTTATTGGGGGTAAAAATGCTTAAAAACGAACAAGAATTCACCCGTTTTGGGATTATAGTCAGCTCCAAGGTTAGCAAGAAAGCGGTAATCAGAAACAAAATCAAAAGAAGAATAAGAAATATAATCGCGAAAAATTATAATAGCGGCACAAACGCGAAAGACGTAGTTATAATTTCCCTTCCCAAAATATCGGGCAAAAAATATAACGAGATTGAAAAATCTCTTGGCGCGCATTTTAAAAAATTAAAGATTTAGTCAATATCAAAAATTTTTTAATAAAAATTATTAAAATTTATCAAAAAACCTTGTCCCCTGATCATGGTTTTTTTCGGTTTTTACGTCCGCACGGTTTTTGCCGTTTTTTTCCGACCTGCTCGGAATACTCCATTCAAGCCTTAAAAAAACACGGCGCAACTAAAGGAATAATAAAATCAATTTGGCGCGTTATCCGCTGTAATCCTTGGAATAAAGGCGGATACGACCCAGTTAAATAATAATTTATGTTTCAAACTTTTTTTTATCAGCCGATTTTAAATTTATTGGTTTTTTTGTATAATAATGTTCCGGGACACGATTTGGGAATAGCTATTATTGCTTTAACAATAATTATAAAGCTGATATTGTTGCCTTTGTCAAAAAAATCTTTAAAATCGCAAAAGGCATTGCAGGATCTGCAGCCTAAAGTTGAAGAATTAAAAAAGAAGTATAAAGACAATAAAGAAGAATTAGGACGGGCAATGATGGGTTTGTATAAAAATAATAAAGTAAATCCATTGTCTTCATGTTTGCCTTTATTGATTCAAATGCCGTTTTTATACGCGGTGTTTTGGGTTTTTCGCGACGGTTTTGCCGGCGAGTCGTTAGATTTGGTTTATTCTTTTATCAGCCGTCCGGAAGCGATTAACACTGTTTCGCTTGGATTTATTGATTTGGCAAACAAACAGCCTGTTATAGCGATTTTAGCAGGAGCGGCGCAGTACTGGCAAACAAAAATGTTAATGGCAAAACGGCCAAAAATAAAAAGCAAAGGCGCTAAAGATGAAGATATTGCCGCTATTATGAATAAGCAAATGATATATTTTATGCCGGCAATAACCGTGTTTATCGGAATGTCTTTTCCAGGCGGTCTGGCGCTTTATTGGCTTGTTACCACCGTTCTTACAGGCGTTCAACAATTGTATGTTTTTAAAGATAAAGAAAAAAAAGACGAGGTTATTGAAGCTGAAGTTGTTGAAAAATCTTAAAATAATCTTTTTTTGCCGACAATTAAATTAATTTTTTCATCAGAGGCTTTAATTATCGCCGGGCATTTCACTTCAAAAGTATTGTCTAAAACCAGAGGAGAATATTTATTTAAAATATTTAATTTTTTAAAAGAAAAAACGCTTTGCTCGGAGCTGTTTTTTTTATTAAAGAATATATTCTTGCTTGACTTTGTCTTTATAAATAAATCCAAAGCGCCATCTTGAGCGTTTATGTTAAAGTTTTTTGGCAAATTTGGAATTATCGGCAAATTGATAATGCTTATTTCCCCGGGTTCGGAAATTTCTATGGAATAAGTGCTGTCTATTTCTATAATTGTGTTTTTTGTCCTAATGTTTGCTTGAGTTAAAAAATAGTTATCGTTCACAAGTCCCAAGTCAAGCGTTTTAATTCTGCGGGTTGAAAGCATATCACAGGCCGATTCATTGTAACTTAAGCCCAAATATTCCGCGATTGTATTGTTTTTTTTATTTATGGGAATAAAACCAAGCGGTATTTTTTTAAAGCAGCTGTTATCGGATATAAAATCGGCCAAAACAGAAATCGCTTTATTTAAAGTGCGGTCGTCTCCCACCACCACTATGGTTTTAGCGCCTTTTTTTAATTCGCTTTTTATTGTGTCTGCAAGTGAACTCATTACGCTTAAACGGGTTATTTTTCCATTTAAACCAAGGTCAGTAATACGAGTTTCAATTTTAGCTAAAATTGATTCGTATTTTTTTTGATTTACAAAATTGTCATAAATATAGATGTACATTTTGGTATATTTATTTTTTTTCTATATTTATTCCTTGTTCGTTCATAGAACATTTGCCGTTTAAGCGCGCTCCTTTGGAAATTGAGAGGATTTTTGCATTAATATCACCGATGATTATTGCAGTATTGCCGATTTCCAAATATTCGTCAATTTGAATATTTCCCGTAACTTTTCCGTTAATTTTAGCATTTTTTGCCTTAACATTGGCGGTAATTATTGATTTCTCGCCAACCAATAAATAGTTATCGGTTTTTACACTTCCTTCAATTTCTCCTTCAATAATAATATTGCCTTGTCCATGAAAATTTCCCTTAACTTTTATTGACGGACCGATTACTGTTTCTGCTTCTTTAATGTTTTCATTAGTGTCTTTATTAAACATAGATTTGTATTTTTTTATTTAATATTCTTAATTTAAGAATAGTATATAAAAACAAAATTTACAAGTTTTTTTAACCAAGGGGGTAAAAATTTTATTTCATTTAACATCAGGATCATGAGAAGTTTTCACGAAGTGAAAATTTGGATGAAGCCCTGCAAGGGCTGAATCTCATAATCCTTGTTAAGTGACCCGACGAGCGTAAGCGAGGAGAATGCAATGTGGCAAGGATTTTCTGAAAGAAAATCCGCAGAGTATCACTCAAAAATTTTACGTTTCTATTAGATTAATAAAAATAAACTGATTCTTTTTTGGCAGATTCAATTACAGTTTTTAATGTGTTGTAAAAATCTTGTGCTACATCAAGACCAAATCCTGTTTCAAGATTTTCATAATCATTAAGAACGATCTCTGTTTCAGAAGTTAAATGTAGTTCATATTTCAAACCATTTGAAAGTTCTAATTTAATTTTATTGGAAGTCATTGTTCCATATCCCCAAAGGTCACCACTTTCAATTACGTTAAACGATGCTTGAAGTTGATTAAGAACCGCCTGATTATTTGTCGACCAAATTTGTTTTTCCGATTTATTCTCGCCAGTTAGGTATTCAACTGAAATTGATTTCCAATTTGAATCATGTAGATTAGGGGATTCTTCATGCATTCCTCTGCCAAAAAAGAATAATAGAGCAATAAAAAAAGCAATAACAAGCCCAATTATTAATATTATTTTAATGCTTTTCATAATGTTAATGATATTATGATTGTTTTATATAAATCTTTCTAAGTAAAATTTTTGAGTAATATTGCGTATAGCTGTTGTGATATGAGAAGTTTTATTTATTCCTTTTTAAAATTAATATTTATAAATAAAATTTGGACGGAGAGAAATGATAAATTTATTTTTGTTCTTTATTTAAAAATTAAATTATCATTTCTCGCAGTCTCATATCACTTGTTATGTGATGTGGCGACGGATTAGAAAAGATTTAATTTAGATTATCATTATATTTTGTTAATTGCAAGGAATATAAATATTCACTAAATCAACGGGAAGTGAAGGGGTGAATGCTCTTTGCCCAAAACTCATTATTTATCATTTAATATTTTTATTAATTTTTCAAAAATATAAACTTTATTTCTTTTTTGTTTTGGGTCTGCTTCTTTTAATATTCCAGCATCCATAAATTTACCTATTAAGCTAAAAAAAGTTTGAGTATTTTTAATTTTAACATGTTTTCGCAAGCTGGCGGTAGTAAAAATCGGTCGAATAAAAATAGCGTCCAATAAATGCGGAGCGTATATGGAATTTAATTCCATAATGTTTTCTTTGAGCTTTTGGTGCAATTTTAAAATTAATTTTCCTGTGTTTTCAGCTTTTTGAGCTTGGACAGTTAAGGCATTTAGAAAAAATTTAATCCAATTTTCCCAGTCATTTTTTTCGCTTACGCCTCGCAATAATTTATAGTAGGTTTGGCGGTGTTCTTCAAAAAATTCGCTTAAGTATAAAAATGGATGCGAGAGCAATTTCTTCTCATATAAAAATAAAGAAATAATCAGCCGTCCAACGCGGCCATTGCCATCTAAAAAAGGATGGATCGCTTCAAATTGATAATGAGCAATCGCAATCTGTGTCAATTTATCTTTTTCTTCATCTGAATTCAAAAATTTTTCAAAATTGGCAAATAACGGAATAATTTCATTAGCCGGCGGCGGTATGTATGAGGCATCGGAGATGTCGGCGCCGGGCATACCGATGTATACCTGGATTTTTCGAAATTCACCCGGCGCTTTATTGGCTCCGCGGACTGATTTCAAAAGTATAGCGTGGAGTTTTTTGACTAGATTTTCCGACAACGGTAATTTTTCCAAATTTTTTACGCCAAGTTCTAATGCTTTGCGATAGTTGATAATTTCATTAATATCCTGTTTTTTTGTTTCGCTTTTAGCTTTTCCGTCAACTGCCTCATAAGTCAATACCTCATCCAGAGTGGCTTGTGTTCCTTCAATTTGCGAACTTAAAACAGCCTCCTTGGTCTGCAAAATACGACCAAGCAGGCTTGGATTGGGCAAAGCGGCAAGCAATGAGTCCAAGCCAGCGATGGCTCTGTGTGCTTTTGCAATATGGCCAATCAATGTTTCATAATTGATTTTGATTGGTAATTTTGGCAAAATAAATGGTTTTTTACTCATTTTTAGTAATTAGAATAAGGAGTATTATTATTCCAGTGTATTAGAATAATTTATTAGGTTATTCTAATAATATCATATTTATTGGAATAAGGCAAGAACAATATATACTAACTTTTAAGTAGAGAAATATGAATAAACTCTTTTTACATAAAATTTCTATTTTTTTATAATAAATTATTTTTCCCCTAAGCTTGCTTAGTGGGGCGTTCGTGGTAAGATAAATTTACCATGATAAATCCAATAAAAAAATCACATAACGTGTCTCACCTTTTGTACCATTTGGTGTGTCCAGTAAAATATCGAAGATT
>JAGLLI010000069.1 GCA_023140595.1 Candidatus Parcubacteria bacterium | reverse complement strand
TTTGCGCCGAAAACAAGCGTAAAAGATAAAGACAGCGGATCTGATTTGGAAAAATTTTGTCCCAGTGGAAATTGTTCTGATTTAAGCGATGCTGATCTTCAAAGTAAAGATACTGACGCAGACGTCCTTTCAGATTATGATGAACTGAATTTTTATAAAACCTCGCCTTATTTGGAGGATTCCGACAGCGACGGTTTCTCGGATAAGGAGGAAATTGATAATAATAAAAATCCAAATTGCCCGGCAGGCAGGGATTGCGATAATGATGTTTTATTTAATGAAGACGCGCAATTGGTTAATCCCGGAACCGCGAATAATATTGATTTGGAGGAGTTGAACAAGCAAATTATACCAAGCAATGCGCAAATTAGCGATTTGGGAAGCGAAGAAATGAGTGCGGATGATTTAAGAAAATTATTGATTGAAGCGGGAATGGAAAAAGCGCTTCTTGATCAAATCAGCGATAAAGATTTAATGGAAAGTTTTAGCGAGGCTTTGGCCGAAGAGCAAGTAAATTAAGCAAATTATATTATACCAGCAGGTATTATACTGACCAGTATATTAAAAGAGAGATTTGTTATTCGTAGGAACAGGGCACTGCCCTGTTCTTAATCAACAAATTATTAATTTTTAAATACATGAAAAAAATTAAAATAAGAAAAATTATTATTATTTTTTTAATTTTTTTAATTTCATTTTCTACGTTGTTTAATACCGTTAATGTATGGGCACAGGAGGTAATGACCACAGATGCAAAGGGAACAGCGGCAACTGGAGACAGCATGATTCAAAATATGAAAGACTGGGCAGTTGATGTTTATGAGACAGCTGAAAAATGGGCAAAAGATTCTGCGGGCGCTATTGCATGGAAAGCGGCATTGGGGAATTTTTTAAATCGTTTTGCTTATGATTCAGCTACTTATTTGGCTACCGGCGACAAAGGACAAGCACCTATGTTCCAGACTGATAATTTTGGGGATTTTTTAACTAACGCGGTTGATTTAGCTGCCGGAGATTTTTTAGAAGCATTTGGCAAGGGATATAATTTTGATGTTTGTGAATTAGATCCAAAAATAAAATTTAAAGTTGGCTTGGGTATATATAGGAGTAGTCGTCCAAATGACCCTGATTGCACATTTACTGAGATGAAAGAAAATTGGGAAGAAACTTTGAATGACCCAAATTTTTTAAATCGTTTTCAGACTATGTTTGACCCCAGACAAAACGATTTGGGAACCGCCTTGTCTTTGCAAAGTAAAATGGTTGATAAAGTGGCTGACGAAAGAGAAAGAGCGGCAAATGAATGGATGAAGGACACTTTTAAGCCTGTAACAGATCCAATAAGCAAATTTATAAAAACTCCAGCAGAAGTTGTCGGTCTTAGAGCCAAAAAGGTGATAGATGAATCTACAGGTAAAGAGAAAGTGTTTACCGGCGATATACTTGCGGATTCATTTGATATATTTGTTAATACTTTAATTGGAAAATTAATGACTAAATTGTTTAAAGACGGTTTGGTTGATAATTTTCCAGATAACAGTTATCAAGGCGACTGGGGCGGGTTTACCGGCTACGAATCTAATCCTTATAGCGAGGGCGCGAGAGGCGCTGAAACTCGGTTTGCTACTTTAAATGAACCTGTTTTTGATGTTCGCGGCGATTATGAAATTTTAGGAGAGTTGACTTCTTGCCCTGATCCGCAAAAAGCCGGACCGACTCATTGCGTAATTACGGATAAATTTCGGGAGGCGATTGCGGAAAAAGTCAGCGTTGGCGACGCAATTGAAAAAGGCTATTTAAATTCTGAATGGACATTTGGTTTTAATTCTGACGGGATTGAGCCGGTGTATAATGGAGGCTATCCTCATCGCTCCATGTTGATTTTACGAAAATTCAGGATTATTCCGGTAGGCTGGGAGTTGGCGGCGGAATATATCAAGGACAATCTTGGAAACATTGATGGGACAAAAGATTTAGGCGATATGGTTGCGTGTTTTAGCAGCGGCGATGAGTATGACGGGTATTTTGCCAATTGGTGCAAAGGGTTGGTTGATCCGACATGGGCTTTAAAGGCGCCTTTGAATTATTGCAAAAAAGAAGGTCCTGGTCCTGAAATTATTGCGGAAAAAATTATGGGCAAAGACAAGGATAGCTCATTGGAAATTGTGCGCAATGATAATTATTGCGCGGATGAACAATCTTGCATAAAAGAAAAAGATGACGGTTCTTGCGAATTTTATGGTTATTGCACCAAAGAAAGGCGAAAATGGGATTTTAACGGCGAATCCTGTGATTCGGAATTTAGTACTTGCCAGACATTTAAAAAACAAGACGGACAGTCTGTTTCTTATTTGAAAAATACGCTTAATTATGAAGGGTGCGACGCGGATAACGCCGGATGCAAAGAATATTGCCAAGATTATAATTTTTTAAACAATGAATATGATTGCAATGCGTTTAATGGCGATAAAATATATTTGGACGGAGACGCGGAAGAATGCGATGAAAGCATGGAGGGATGCGATGAGTTTATACGGGTTAAAAAAGGCCTTGGAACCAATTTGATAAATAATTCCAGTTTTGAATCAGACGATGGTGAATGGACAAGAGCGGAAGACGGGTATGATGGCAGATGGAGCGCCGCTATCGGGGCTGATAATTTAACGAATAAGCAATTTCCCATTCCTGATGATATTAACGGATTGGATTTCAGTGAAATGCCAATTGCATTTTCTCTTTATATGAAAAATTGCGGAATAGACGTAAAAATAGAAGCCGGCATCGGAATGGAAGGGGGCGCTTTGGAGATGAGCGAAAAAACAATAGATACTTTTAGTAATTGGCAACGTTTTGAAGTCTCGCATATTCCGTCAATTAACGTGCCTTGCGATCAAATATTTGTCAGCATAGAAAATCAAGGGGTTAATTGTTTAATTGACGCCGTACAATTGGAGTTTAATGAAAGGGCTACTAAGTATAAAGATTATCAAGAAAGCAATGTGGTTTATCAAAAATTAGCCCCGGGTTATTTAAATTGTTCAGGATCAGAATCGGTAATGTCGTTTATGCAGATTACAAATTGGATTTTTCAAGAATCAATTGATCCTGTATTGGGGTTGTGTGGAAATCCGCCGGGCTCAGGACCGGAAGGCACGCGAGTTGATAATCCAAGCGGCGCTTATTTAGTAGCCAATGGAGGCGATTGGGAATTGGGACTTGGTCCGAATACTTGGGGTTTTGGCGAAGACGCGCCAAATTTAGATGGGCTTAGCAATAATGATTATGACGGAATGCTTATTTCAGATCCAATTAATGTTCCTGACAGCGCAACCGCTTTGCATCTTTGGCGCAATGTTAAAATGAGAAGCTTTGATTTACATGTCGGTCCGCCTGATATCTCTGATGCTTATTATTTAGAAATAAGAGATGTCACAGGCAACAGTGTTTTAGCTGTTATTGAATCATGGGAACCGTCAGGACTTAGTGTTGATAATTTAACCGATTATGATGCCGGAGCAATAAATTATGATATTTCCGCTTTTGCCGGACAGACTATTACAATATCAATGCAATTAACAGGTCATTCGGTGGCAGATAATTGTCAGGATGGACCAGCTGATGACGCTTTAGCGCAGATTAGCGATGTTTATATTGTCCATGAATCAGCAGCCGGAATAGGTTCTCCTGAATGCGATAATTTTATTCGTTTGTGCAACGCCGATGAAGTCGGTTGTGATATGTATACGGCCGTTAAAGATAAAATGAGCATAGCCGGAAAGGCCGCGGCTGATGATTATTGTCCTGATGAATGCGTCGGTTATAATGAATATTTTCAAACGCAGACCGCTTTTGATTCGTTAAAGCCGCAATATTTCGTGCCGGTGTCAGCGGAAAAATGCGGAGCATCTGCCGTGGGCTGCGATGAATTTACCAATTTGGATGAATTGGGCTTAGGCGCCGAAGCGCGCGAGTATTACTCGGAATTAAGGCAATGCCGCAAGCCTGATGAGTCTTGCGCGGAATTTTATACATGGGAGGGTTCAAGTGAAACCGGTTATCAATTGCGCGTTTATAATCTTGAAAAAGACGGTATCGCAAGCGATTACGGTCCGCAAACAACCAGAGATGACGCGAGTGAATGCAGTAAAGAGATATATAATAAGCAAGCGACTGATCCGGATTATAATTCGGACTGCAGGGAATTTTATAATAAAAACGGTGAAATCACTTATCATTTATATACCCGCACAATCAGCTGTTCTGATAATTGCCATCCGTATCGCCGCACCGAAAATAATATAATTGAAAATGAAGCTGAGGCCGTTTCTTTATGCGAGGAAGAATGTAACGGCGACTTTGATTGTGAAAGCGGTTGTGCGGCAATAGACTGCGAAAACCAAAGCAATGCAAAAGTTTGCGTGTTTGATTCAGGCGAAGCGATTTTTTGCAAGAATGGCGGATTATGGAATTCCCAGCATGGGCGATGCTTATATAGCGCTGTTCCGGGAGAAGGTAAAAAATGTTCAGCCAGCCAGGCCGGATGCCGTGAATATTCAGGAAGCAGCGGCAATAATATGCGATTTGTTTTAAATGATGATATTGAATCAGGAACTAATGAAAATTGGCAAGGAGATTTGCCAATCGCGTTAAATCCGTCAAGCGAGGCATTAATGGTCGGTGGGCATTCTTTGCATGTCTCAGGCGCTGACAATAAAATTTTTAAGACATTAGGCTCCGCGCTGGAATTAGATAAATCATATTATATAAGTTTTATCGCCAAGTCCGCTGGCGCTGGCGCGTTTACCGGAATAGGATTTGGAGTTGATAATGCTGATATTGAATTTGAGCTTGGAGACGCGAGTAATTATGAATTAAGCGCTGAGTGGAAATTTTATAATTTTAATCTCACTTCTTTAAATAACGCCGCTCTGGATTATATAATTAGCGATGAAGAAAAAATAATCATTCAAGCCGATAGTGAATTTTATATAGATAATATTCGTTTGATTGAAATTATTGACAGATATTATTTAATTAAAAATTCTTGGAACATTGACGCTTGCATGTATGACGTATCAGATATAATTCAGGATAGATATTATAATTTGGGCTGTGAAGCCTATCGGAACACCCAAGGCGAAATTCATAATTTGCGGCAATTCAGCAAACTTTGCCATGAAAGCGCGGTGGGATGCGAATTAATGATTAATACATATAATTACAGTGAATTTGATGGCGCTGATTTGCCATTGGCCCCGACAGATGTTTCCCCGACAATTAGCATTTCAAGGGATAAATTTGTTTTCGCGGTGTATGATAGAGACAAGCAATGCTATTCCGCTGATAAAGGTTGTGAGCGATTGGGTGAACCTTATACTTATGAAAATCAGGTTAAATATAGCGATGTATTTTTAAAAAATAATCCTGATAAATATGAAACCATTCTTTGCGGCAGTGACGCGGTTCAATGCGAGATTTGGCTTGCCGGCGATGGAACGGAATATTTTAAAGATCCCGGCAATCAGGTATGCGAATATATCCAACCGTATGGCGATGTCAGTTCAATAGGCTGGTATAAAAAGCAGATAAAAAAATGCGATGCTGATAGTAGCGGAGAAATTAACGATCCCGACATCGGTCCGATTGAAAATGAAATTTGCCATGAATCAAGCGATTGCTCCGGCGATGGAAATATTTGCGATTCAAATGACGACTGTGTAAAGAATATGGATTGCGTGGACGGTAAGTGTTATAATTCTTGCGTTTTAGATAAAGTTGACCATAAATGCCTGACTGAATTTAAAACAATCGGTTATGGCGGGCAAGAACTTCAAGTTTATCAGCCAAGCGGCGGATGGATCGGCATTTGCCCTGCAAGCGAAAGCGGCTGTTCCGAATTAATTGATCCTGTAAGCAAATTTTCCAATAATTTAATATTTAATAATGATTTTTCCCAAGACGATGATTCAAACGGGATCCCTGACGGATGGGTTGTTAATGTTCAGGATATCAATATAAACAGCTATACATTATACAGATTAGCAGGATCAAACAACGCGGGGAATATAACAATTGATTGCCCCAATGATATTTACCGCTTGGATGAAAATAATAATTTATTAAATATCGGCAATAGTTTTGCTTTGCAATTATCATTAACAGAGGTTAAAAGCGCTTTGATTTATTCTGATTCAAACACCGATTGCGCCATAGAGGTGGATACAGCATCGGGCGATGTTGAATTAAAAAAAGCAATAATTGACTATCAAATTAATTATGACCTTGACAGATCTTCATGCAATGGCGTTGTTGATTTTGAAGAAGGATGCGTTTTGCTTAACGAACGAAGCGTAAAAGGCGCTGATTTTGCCGGCTTGGAATTTAACGCTAATTTAACTATTGAAGATGGGGACGGAGCAAGTCCGGAGGCGGGAGACTTGGAGAACCGCAACGCGAATCAGCTTATTAAGGTTCAGCCGGACAGAGTGTGCGCCGAGTGGCTTGCCTGCAGGAGTTCCATGGAAGACTTGTTAACGGGCGAGCATAAATGCTACAACGTGGGCAATTGCGTTAAGATGAATTCAAGCGGCCAGTGCCAGTCATTTGTCAATTATTCGGGCATTCACAGTTTTGACATAAACAAAGATCAAGACACATCAGGCTATGCCATAATGGATCAGTATTATTTGGGCGATATACAAGAAGTCGGCGCTGAGGCAAATGTTGGCAACGGCAGTTTTGAAATGTATGATTCTGACAATTATCCGCTTGATTGGTATTTGGACGGAACTATTTGGGATCCCGACTACGCTTATATTATAAACAATCCTTATGAGGCCGAAATTTCAGGAGTTATTTATCCAATGGAGGGCAGGTCATTACTCAAGCTTGGAGCGGGACAGCGGCTTGTTTCAAATTCCACGCAGGTTGAGGTCGGGCAGGATTATTACATAAGCTATATGGTCAACACTTATCATTTAGGCAGTACCAATAACGATGCCAAGGCGCAGGTGGTTTTAACCGGAGGCGCGAATGAAGTTTTTGAGTCTGACGAAAGCGTTTACGGCTGGACAACAAAGACGGAAAAGTTTACGCCGACCGGCAGCTTTATGGAGATTTCTTTGCAGGCCAACTCCGTTTCAGACGCGATCTTGAGAGGCAGTATTTATTTTGACGATATAAGGATAGTGCC
>JAGLLI010000068.1 GCA_023140595.1 Candidatus Parcubacteria bacterium | reverse complement strand
GTGATTGAAACGCCTGATTTTACGCCAAAGACTTGTCGGCTCTATCCCACCCAAGAGAGTTTTACCTGTAATAGCTATGACATGATCAAGGGCATAGACAAGGGGTTGGAAGGATATTGCATGGAATACGACCGCTACCCGGGAAACAGGGATGCCTGCCTTATGTGGTATCCCGTTGACAGGATAAAAAGCTCTTCCATTGTTGAACGCGGTGTCGGCTATGAAGGCAAGTTCCCTGTTTACTATTGCGCAGACATGGACGCTGATTTTGATTTTGTGGAGAGTAGGACATCTAAGGTAATATATGATAAAGATGATTATTGCTGTGATACGGGATTTTTTAGCGCTATTGCTGATTGGTTTTATGCGGGTATTCCATCACTAATAGTTGGTGGAGAATTGAAGTTCTGGTACAGCGAGATGGTAAGTTTTATAACTGATAGTTGTAGTGGTAAATCATATACTTGGTATGACGATGGGTCAGGAGAATCATTTTGTGGCAGCGCAAATTATGCAATAAGATTTGATATTTACAGCGATGGTGATTGCGGTACATTTGACGACGGAACTGAATATAATTTAAGATTTACGTGCGTTCCAAAAAATGATGCAGCACATCCGGCAATTTTTGGCAGTTGGTATGAATATGACGGAGATCTTGTTTTAAATGAAAAAAATCCTAATTCGCCTGTTAGAATATATAATTATACAACAAGCGAGTTAATGCAGCCTGAGGATTACCGTTTGCAGTGCGATAAGTTTTATCAGGTTGTTTCTGATACGGCTGACAACAAGGCATGGACAGGCAGAGTGCGGACAGGTTCAAGTTATGTTGTTAGTGAGCTTGGCGGCTATGTTTACGGAGATGAAGATCCTCCGTTCGGATCCGCTATCATACCGGCTGAAGTTAAAAGTCCTGAAGACTGGGATGGCATAGTGTCAACAGACGAATACGATCGTTTATTTTTTAGGGAAAATTTAAGCGAATCAGTAATATCCGGTTTGCCTTACGGATGCCATGGTCCGTCTTGCGGCGTTATAGGCCGCTGCAGCAATCATGAAGAAATTATCTGCGCCCACCCTTACCCCGGAGGAGCTTGGGATTATGGAGACGAAAGCAGCGACGAGCATTATTTGGATTTGCAATGCCCTCCTGGCGAAACCTGCGATTTAATAAGCAATTTAGGCAGCGTTAGCCCAAACGACACCAAAGACATTATTAGCAGTTTGTTTACGGAAAGCTACCGCACTGTTATTTGGGATTGGGGTACTAATAGATATGACATAGATAATATTATTGATAATATATTGCCGCCTAATAATTGTTTGCCTGCCGCAATTGTTGACAGATATGCGGCCGTTAACGGACCTACATGTAAAATTTTGCCTATAATAGACAATGTTATATTGGAAGACGGCAGTAATAATATCATCTGGGGAGGAGTGGCGCCTACTTTTACAGTCCTTAATTCAGGGTACTATACTTTAAAGTTTACTTCAGGCATTGACGAGGAGCAATTGCCTTTATCCAGAATTGATATTGACTGGGCTGACGGAGTTGTTGATTCTCCGGCCGCTTACGGCGAACTTAATGACAAGCCAAATGTTGAAGAGCCGCATGAGTTTAAGCATTATTATACAATCGGAACCTACGACGGGATAGATGTTACTTTGACTGATAATTGGGGCACCTCGGCAAGTAATTGATAAAATTTATGCCAAACACAAAAAATTTTGATGACACTTCCAGCCGTTTGCGCCAATCCAAAAATAGTTCTGACATTGGCTTGTCGCAAAAAGGCGCGAATATGGCGATTAAGTCTTTAGCGCCGGGAATCGGAACAGCCGCGTTAAAATTTGGAAAGGCAACGGGAATTCCTGTTGACAAGATTATTTTATTTGCGGTTGCCGGTTTGTTGTTGTTTTTTGGATTAATTATTTTGGCAGGAGGATACGCAGTTACACATCCTTGGGAGGTTTTGTTGTTTATGTATGCTTGATTATTAAATATTGCTATATGTCGAATGTAATTCCATTGGAAAAAATTGAAAATAAAATATTATTAATTCGCGGACAAAAAGTTATACTTGATAGTGATTTGGCAAAATTATATGAAATTGAAACAAGAGCTCTTAATCAGGCGGTAAAGCGAAATATGGAAAAATTTCCTGATGATTTTATGTTTTCTTTAAAAAGAGAAGAAATTATGAACTTATCACAATTTGTGATAGGTTTAAAAATTAAGCATTCTCCAAATGTCCAAGTTTTTACAGAACAAGGCGTAGCTATGCTTTCTAGCGTTTTAAAAAGCAGAAAAGCTATTAAAGTTAACATTGCCATAATGCGAACTTTTGTAAATATCAGAAAGTTTGTTTCAACTTATGAGGGTTTGGCTAGAAAAATCGCGGAAATGGAAAACAAATATGATAATAAAGTTATGGATATTTATAAAGTTTTAGACAGCTTTAGAAAAGAAGATAAAAATAAAAAAGTAAAAGAAATCGGATTTAAATGTTAAATAAAAAATTAAAAAAAGGAATATTGATTTTCACTCTGCTTGCCATGGTATTTTTTGTGTTGCCTGCGAATATTTTTGGGGTTGATGGTGTTGGGGCGAATATTGCAAGAGCGGATGGAGATGCGATTGTCGGTTTTTTGGCGTGGGTTACTTTATATATTGCAAGCGCTTTTGGCACAATGTTAACTCTTGTTATGAATGTTGTAAATTGGCTTTTTACATTGCAGGAATTTGATATTGACGGGGTGGCTTACGGATGGAGAATTGTTCGGGATTTGTGTAATATGTTTTTTATTTTAGTGCTTTTAATTATAGCCTTTGCCACAATATTGCGCTTGGAAAATTATTCAATGAAAAAGTATCTGCCGAAATTATTGATAATGGCGGTTTTAATAAATTTTTCAAAGACTATTTGCCTTTTTTTAATTGATATTTCACAAATTGTAATGCTTACTTTCAGTAATGCTTTTGCAGGAGCTAGTAGTAATTTTGTTGTTATGTTGCATGTTGATGAATTGCTTGAATTAAGCAAGTTAACTGATTTTGGCGATATGCCTTCGCAAATGTTTTATGCCGCCGGTTTGGCTTTGATTTTTATGGCTATTGCTTTATTTATAATGATTATGTTAATGGGCATATTGATAATGCGTTTGATTATGTTTTGGATTTTGATTGTTTTGGCGCCTTTGGCGTTTTTATCAACAGCGGTTCCTGGCGGAGGAAAGTATTGGTCGCAGTGGTGGGGTGAGTTTACCAAATATTTAATAGTTGGTCCTGTTTTGGCTTTTTTTACTTGGCTTTCTTTGACTATAGCCAAAAATGCTTATGATTTTTTAGATTTAAGCAGTGCTGAAAATATTCAGGCGACAATTACCGAAATAGGAGACAGCAAAAACGCAATGCAGCTTATTCTGGCAATTGGCCTCTTAATCGGAACCATGAAAATTACTATGTCTCTTGGCGCCATGGGCGCCAGCTATGGCGCGAATTTGGCGGGTAAGGCGAAGGGGATGGGGATTGGCTGGGGTAAAAGTTTAGGTAAAAAGGGAATTAGTAGTACGACAAAACTTACTGG
This sequence comes from Candidatus Parcubacteria bacterium, assembly GCA_023140595.1. Taxonomy (GTDB): domain Bacteria; phylum Patescibacteriota; class Patescibacteriia; order Patescibacteriales; family UBA12075; genus JAGLYP01. The sequence continues at coordinate 4,730 of JAGLLI010000068.1, read as the reverse complement.
AAGAGCAAGTCTTGGGGCGTTGTCAGGATCTTCGTATGCCGCTAATAAAGTTTTGGGCAATAGAGACGCAAAAGGCGATGTAAAACGAGGAGCAATAGGGCAGTTAGCTGCAAATTGGCGGAATGATTTAGTTACTACAAATAGAAAAGATAAAAAGAAAAAACGTTTAGCGACATTGAAAAAAATGGGCATGTCCAGTGAAGAGACATTTGCTAGCGTAGAAAACATTGCCAACAGTAAGGCGGGAAGAATAACCAAGGGGGCTGTTGGTACAGCTGGTATTTTGACGGGAAATCCAATCGCTGTTACAACAGGAACATTAATGGCGGCAAATCTTATGGGCGGAACTTTAAAAAATTGGGCGGAGAGCAGAAAAAACAAAAGAGAAAGCAGTAAGGATGAAATAAAGAAAGAAAGGAAAGAAGTGAATGATAAGCTGTCAGAAGATAGAAACAAAGAAATAAGTATTATAGAATTAAAGAAAGATTTTGATCCTAGCGATCGTGTTAAAAAATCAGAAGAGATGTTTCAAGCCGATGTTGCCAGTATTGATATTAAGAGGGTTGATGAAATAAATAATTTATCTAGACAGGGGTTAGCAGGAACAAAATACGCAAAAAGCAAAAAAGAAATAGATAAACAATATAACGACGAAAAGGATAAAGCTAAAACAAATCATGAAGAAAGAATTAGAGATGCTAAAGGCGCAAGAATTAGCGAAGATGACGCTAGAGAGATGAGAAAAGATGTTGAAGAAAGATATCAAGAAACCAAGTCAAAGTTAGATGCGCATTTTGACAATAGTCTAAATTTTATTGAAAAAAATAAAAATCTTTTTGATAAGGGCATGGAAAAATATAAGCCAAATAGAGTAACAATAGAAGCTGCACAAGAGGGCAATAAAGAAACAAGGGCTTCCAGAGAATTGGTGGATGCATTGAAAAATGGCGCTGATGTTTCAGATTTTGAAGCTAATAAATTTTATTCGGCTAGCGGTATAACTTCCGCCCAGAAAAGGTTATTTACAGAGTTATCTGCAGGAACAGATGAAACAAAAAAAGCTATGGAAACAATGGTAAAAACTTTTAAGGAAATTGCTGCAAAAGGAGAAAACGCGAAAGACAAGGAATTGAAAGTTGTAAAGTCTATTAAACAAGGCTTAGCGGCTTATCAAAAAAGCGGTAATAGCATAGGCGCTTTTGAGCCGATTATAAATGTTGTTAACACAATTCCTAATCATCCGGATATTACCCACAAAGACAGGGATAGAACAGTGGCGGATTTTGAATCTAGCGTAATAGGAAATAAATAAATTATTTTATGCCTTACATTGAGGAAAGTTTAATAAAATTTAATAATTTGTCAGCCAATATAATTTTGACTGTTGACAGTGATTGGATTTCAGCGGAATTATTAAAGATTGAAAATAAATATAAACTTAAGTTGACATCTTTGGTGGTTTTTGTTGTGGTTGGAGATATTCTTCTTGATGACATAGAGACGTATTTGCAAATTGAGTTCGGATTGGAATCTAGTATCGCAAAATCAGTAAATAGTGATTTGCGCGAGAAAATTTTTAAGCCCCTGCTTAAACGATTAGATTTTATCAATACTCATCCGCGAAAAGCAATGACAATTAAAGAAGAGAAGGATTATTTGTTAGAAATATTTTCCACTGGTATAATTAGGGAATTTTCGGAAAATTTAATTATTTCGGAAGCTGTAAACGAGCGTATATTCAATATGTTAAGCAGTAACATTAAATTTAAAGAAGAAACTGAAAAAGCATTATATTTTAACGGCGAAATGCTTACTCATGAACAATTTAAGATAGACGATAAGACGCAGTCGCCTACGATTGGGAATTGGATTCAGGATTTTATTAAAGTTTACGGAAGTGGGATATTTGATAATTTGGCTTTGACTAAATATGTTACTGAATCAGAAAATGCTAAACGTTTACCCCAAAATGAAAAACGAACAGTACAAAGATTATTAAGGCTATATCGTAATATCAAATTTTTTCCCGAGAGCATGCCTAGCGACAATGGCGAGGGGTGGGAAATAATTCCAGTTAACAAAGAATTGGATGTTAAGATTAGCAAAAAAATTACAGGACCGCCCAAAACCGAAGAAGAAAAAAAGATTGATGAATTAAGGCGTGATGAAGAGCAATTCAGCGAGGGCGGTTTGGAACGGTTGGCGATTGAAGAGGAGATTGATAAAAAGAAAAAACTGGAAAGTTTGAAAATTGAGGCAAATAAATATACAGAAGGCAGTTTGGAAAGAATGGCGGTGGAAGAGGAGATCAGGCGTTTTGATTAAAAATTATTTTTTCGCAGGAACAGGGCACTGCCCTGTTCTTGCGAACGTGTAATTAAAAATAATGTTAAAAATATTCAAAGAAACGGAAAAGTTAGAATTAAAAAAATCAACTTCTGAATTAAAAGAGGCGATTATTGCAATTGTTGCTATTCTTAATAAACACCAAAAAGGCGTAATTTATTTTGGCATTAAAAATAATGGTGAAATTGTCGGGCAAAAAGCAAGTGAAAAGACCATTAGAAATATTTCCAGATCAATTTCTTCTCATATTGAGCCAAAAATTTATCCAAAAATAAATAAAATCGCCATAGACAAAAAAGAGTGCGTAAAAATTGAATTCCATGGAAATGAAATTCCTTATTATGCCAAAGGCAGAGCGTTTATCAGAGTTGGTGACGAAAACAAACAATTAAGCGCCAAGGAAATTGAAAATATAATTTTAAGAAAAAATAAAGACAAATTGCGCTGGGATAAAGAAATATGCGAAGAAGCGAAAATAACAGACATAAGCGTCGCTAAACTAAGATTATTTTTAAAAAAATCAGGCTTAAAGTATGATAATCTTGAGAATTCTTTAAAAAAATTAGGGTTGTCGCAAAAAAACAGTTTGCTAAATACCGCTGTTATACTGTTTGGAAAAAAACCTGAAAAATTTTTTCCCAACGCCAAATTGAGATGCGCTGTTTTCGGTACTGATGATAGTTCATATATTATTGACAGGCAAGAATTTACAGGGGACTTATTTTATTTAATTGAAAAAGCCGAAGAATATATTTTAAAAAATATCCATATCGGCATGAAATTGGAAGGACTTTACAGAGTGGATGTTCCGGAAATTAACAAAAAAGCGTTTCGTGAAGCAATTATCAACGCTTTTTGCCATCGTGATTATTATAGCTATGATTCCGTGAATATCGCTATTTTTAAAAACAGATTGGAAATCAGAAATCACGGTTTATTGTTCGGCGGCTTAACAATAGCCAAAATTAAAAAAGAAAACGTTTCTGAAAGAAGAAATGAGTTAATCGCTGAAATGTTCCATAAAATTAATTTTGTTGAAAAATGGGGAAAGGGAATCAGCTTGATTTTATCAAAAGAACCTACGGCAAATTTTAAAGAAGTTGGTTTGCAATTTATTTCTGTCTTTAAAAGAAAATTTAAAGAAGAAGCAGAAGGGTTGGCAGAAGGGTTGGTAGAAGGGTTGGTAGAAAATCAAAAAAAAATTCTTGGGTTTGTTGAAAAAAATCCACAAATTTCCAAAAAAAAATTATCAAAAAAAATAGGAATTAGCGCAACGGCTATTGATAAAAATATTTTAACCCTAAAACAAAAAGGTTTTTTAAAAAGAGTAGGACCGGATAAGGGCGGATATTGGAAAAGATTAAAATAAAAATTATTTTTCCGTAGGAGCAGGGTATTGCCCTGTTCCTACGAACGGATAATCAAGAATTAATGTTAAATTATTTAGAAAAATATAATCAATTACCCCAGGAATTGCGGGCGAAAATTTCAGCGCCTGAGATTATGGCTGCGATTAAAGAGCTGGAAGAAAAATATGGCGTTAGCTTGGCTATGGTGATTATGCGGGTAATGGTGCGTGATATTTCAATATTGGATTTATCCAAGTATTTTGTGTTTGAGCATGATTTGGACGCGCGACAGGCTGAGCGTTTGGTTGATGATCTTAAAGATAATGTTTTGTTTGCCGTTGCTGATTATTTGGGAATAGCCAAAGAAACGCGCGCGGATGTTATTGATGGCGGAAATGACAGCGAACAATTGAATGATTGGACGCAAAACAGAAAAGAAGAAACAGAAGTAAGAGGATCAAATTTCTTTTTTTCCACTGAAGATGAAGAAGAAGTAAAAGGATTGGCTAAAAAATTGGAAAGTTTTGAAATTGATAAAACAGAAAAGCAAAAAAAACAGATTAACTATGATAATGTTATTAACGCGGCAGCCGGGACAATCGGAGTGAATTTCAGTTCTGAAGATTTGCGCAAGCGCTTTTTTGGGATAATGGTTATATATTTGAAAGGAATTAGAAATAAAGTTGACACCAAGCAAACATTATCCAAAGATATAAATTCAGGCGGTTTGGCTTTTAGCGAGATTTACGCTGATAATATATTAGTTTTAGCTGACAAAAAGAGAATTGAAGAAGAAAAAAAACAGGAAAACGCGCTCACTAGAGGTGAAGAAGTAGCCATTGAATCTGCCAGAGACATGGATTATGATTTTAAGAATATGCCCCACTACGCTAAAGCTACGCGGGGCAAGCCCCCACATGATGAAGCTACGCGGGGCAAACACCTAGTTGATAAAGTATTGGATGATGGGTTGGCAATAAGCAAAAAAGATAAGAAAGAAATATTTAAGCCGTCCAAATTAAAATTTGAAATTGC